>JAICUO010000818.1 GCA_025935815.1 Streptosporangiaceae bacterium | reverse complement strand
TCCGTAACGCACATCGAACGGTTCGTCATCGACCAGCAGCCGGATCAGCTTGCCGTCGGTGACGTTCACCAGGGCCTGGCCCGACTGCGGGTCACCGTAACGCGGCTCGGCGTACGGCAGCGGCCGCAGCTCGTGAAAGCCGTTCAGGTAGGTGCCCGGCAGGCCGGACGGCTCTCCCTCGTCGAGGTTCCCCCGCAGCCCGATATGCCCGTTAGCCAGCGCGAACAGCGACTCGGCCTGGCTGAGCACATCCGGGTGCAGCGCGGTCTCGCGAACCGACCACGGCTCGGCGGTGAACGCCGGATGCTGGATCATGGCCATCATCTCCGCTGGTAGCGCACTGCGGGCCTCAGCCCGTCCACCTGCATGCCTGAGCATGACGGCGGCTGCCTGCAACTTCCCTGCAGCCAACGCGGGTCAGCCTCGTGATGGTCGTTGCTGGCGAGGCCGAGCGGCACTCGACCCCTGGGCTTGCAAGGAACCTGCAGGCTCCCGGAGAGAGCATTTGACCCGGGTCCGGGCACAGACCCTCGAACGCGGAGGTGGATCCAGGATGCATGATGACCTAGCATGGGCCGACCTGCCCGAGACCGGCGACCCGGCGCTGGCAGCGTGGCTGGAGGGCGCTTCGTGCGGTCCGCGGGTGAAGGCGCTCGCGGCGCGGGCGGCGGACGCCGCGGGCAGGGGTATCAGCGCCGCCCGGTGGCGGCATGACCTGCTCTCCGAGCACCCGGACGCGCCGACCCCGGTGGCCGAGGCCGAGGAGTGCATGCGCGGTGCGGGACTGTGGCCCTGGCCCGGCACGGACAGGGCGGAGGCCGGGACATGACCCACAGGGACTATCTCGTGCTGTGCCCCGGGGGGGTCACCAGGACGTTCGGCACGCCCGGCGGGGAACAGCACGGCCGCGGGATGAAAACGCTGGCCCAGGCGACCCACCTGCACGACCACGCGCGGGCCGAACTGGAACTCGGGAACGCGGTCAGCGACGAGCAGCGGCGCGGCGCGCACTGCACCTTCGTGGTAGCCGACGCCGGCCCGGGCCCGGCGGTGGACGTGGGCGGCACCCAGGCCGTCGCCCGCCCGCTGGGCCGCCACCTCACCGGCGTCCCCGCCCAACTGGTGACCCGCGGCTATCACCTGTACGCGCGGCAGACCGCGGCGATCCTGGCACGCGATCTGGGAACGTGGCCGGAATGACCATCCGAACGGCGAAGGCTTCGGGTATCCGATCCCCGGGCCGGGCGGCGATCGCGGCGCGCACCCTGCGCGCCGACCGGTGGTGGGCCTACCCGGCGACCACCTTCACCGTCCTGCTCGCGTTCGTCGGCTACGCCGCGTACGCAGCGGTCGTCAACCGGGACTACTATGCAGCCCCGTACCTGTCGCCGTTCTACTCTCCGTGCCTGTCCTACCACTGCGGGATGGTGGCCGGCTCGGCGGGCGCGCCGCACCTGGGCTGGTTCGGCACCTGGTGGATCGTCACCCCGGCGGTGATCATCCTCATCTTCCCGCTGGGGTTCCGGCTGACCTGCTACTACTACCGCAAGGCCTACTATCGGTCGTGGTGGCTGTCGCCGCCCGGGTGCGCGGTCCCCGAGCCGCGCCACCGCTACACCGGCGAGACCCGGTTCCCGCTGATCGGCCAGAACGTTCACCGGTACTTCTTCTACGCCGCGCTGGCCTTCAACGTGATCCTCACTTGGGACGCGATCGCCGCGTTCGACTTCGGCGGGCACATCGGCATCGGCGCCGGCACGGGCGTGCTGGTCATCAACGCGGTGCTGCTGTGGCTGTACTCGCTGTCCTGCCACGCCTGCCGGCACGTCGTCGGCGGCCGGATCAACCACTTCTCCAAGCACCCGGTCCGTTATAAGGCATGGACGTTCGTGTCCCGGCTGAACCCCTACCACGCCAACTTCGCCTGGGCCTCCCTGGTCTGGGTGGCGCTGACGGACCTGTACATCCGGCTGGTCGCCAGCGGCGTCATCCACGACCCGCGGGTCTTCTGAGGAAAGGACGGCAACGATGGCGGACCAGGCCACCAGGCAGCTGCGGGTATGGCGCGGCGACGCGGCTGGCGGCGGGCTGGCCGACTACACGGTCCCGGTGCACGAGGGCGAGGTGGTGCTGGACGTGCTGCACCGGCTGCAGGCGACCCAGGCGAATGACCTGGCGATCCGGTGGAACTGCAAGGCGGGCAAGTGCGGCTCGTGCAGCGCCGAGATCAACGGCCGCCCGAAGCTGCTGTGCATGACCCGGCTGTCCGCCCTGCCCCGCAGGCCGGTCACGATCACCCCGCTGCGCACCTACCCGGGCATCCGCGACCTGGTCACCGACGTGTCGGCCAACTACGGCTGGGCGCTGCACGTGCCATCGTTCAGCCCGCCGGAGGACCTCAAGCCCGGCGGGTACCGGATGGACCAGGCCGACATCGACCGGAGCCAGGAGTTCCGCCAGTGCATCGAGTGCTGGCTGTGCCAGGACGTCTGCCACGTGATCCGCGACCACGACGACAACAAGCCCACCTACGCCGGTCCGCGGTACTTCATCCGGCACGCCGAACTGGACATGCACCCGCTGGATACCGGCGACCGCCGGCAGGCCCTGCGCGAGGAACACGGGTTGGGGTTGTGCAACATCACCAAGTGCTGCACCGAGGTCTGCCCAGCTGGGATCAAGATCACCGACAACGCGATCATCCCGATGAAGGAGCGCTCCGCCGACCAGCGCTACGACCCGCTCGGCCGGGTGCTGCGCTCCTGGCGCCACCGGGAAGGCCGTCCTCCGGCAGGGTGAGAAGACCAGACCGAACAAAACGAAGGTGCCCCGCCGCCACTACGACCGGGGCGCGACTTGATTGTGAAGGAGGACATGGCGATGCGGCTTGATTACCACAAGGTGTTCCCCGGCGGCGTGCGGGCGATGGCTGAACTGGAACGCGCGGTGCACTCGACCGCACTTGAACCGGAGTTGCTGGAGTTGGTGCGCATCCGCGCCTCGCAGGTCAATGGCTGCACTTACTGCCTGGCCATGCACAACCGGGACGCCCGTGCCCGCGGCGAGCACCAGACACGGCTGGACACGGTCGCGGCCTGGCGGGAGGCACCGTACTACACCGCCAGAGAGCGGGCCGCCCTGACCTGGTGCGAGACCCTGACCGAACTGCCTAGCACTGGCGCGCCCGATGACGTC
>JAICUO010000643.1 GCA_025935815.1 Streptosporangiaceae bacterium | reverse complement strand
TGTCAAGGCGGGGTTCGCGCAGATGAACCTGCTGCCGGTCCCGTGGGTGGAGCCGGCCGACATCTCCAACGCGATCGTCTGGCTGGCCTCCGACGCCGCCCGCTACATCACCGGGATCACCCTGCCGGTCGACGCCGGCAACCAGCATAAGTAAGCAATAGGAACTTACGACCCACCCGCCTGGGGGTACCCCCACCCTAAGAGGAACCGCCGACATTCGAAGGCTTCCCCAGGTCAGGGGGTCATCCCCTGAACACGAGCCTAATTGGGGCCACCGACATTCGAACGGGAGCCAAGCATGCGCACGCAGGCGGCGATCCTCTGGGAAAGCAAGACTGACTGGAGCGTCGAGGACATCGAGCTTGACCCGCCGGGGGCGGGAGAGGTGCTGGTCCGGGTGGCCGCCGCCGGGCTGTGCCATTCGGAGGAGCATCACGTGACCGGGGACGTGCCGTTCGCCGCGCCGATGATCGGCGGGCATGAGGGCGCCGGGTACGTTGAGCAGGTCGGCCCGGGAGTCACGCTGGTCCGGCCGGGGGATTACATCGTGTTCTCCTCGATCCCCAACTGCGGCCGCTGCCCGTCCTGCGCGCAGGGCCGCCAGAACCTGTGCGACGTGGCCGCCGGGATCATGGCCGGCCAGCAGATCTCCGACGGCACCACCCGCCACCACGCGGGATCCGGGCCCGACCTGACGATCACGTGCCTGGTCGGCTGCTACGCCCGGCACACCGTGGTCAATGAGGCGTCAGTCATCCCGGTCGACGCGGGGGTGCCGCCGCAGGTCGCGTGCCTGACCGGGTGCGGCGTCGCCACCGGGTGGGGCAGCTCGGTGTACGCCGGGGGAGTGCGGCCCGGCGACAGCGTCGCCGTCGTCGGCTGCGGCGGGCTGGGGTCGGCCGCCATCCAGGGCGCGCGGCTGGCCGGCGCGCGCCGGGTTTTCGCGATCGACCCGGTGCCGTTCAAGCGGGATAAGGCGCGTGGCTTCGGCGCGACGCACGTCGCGGAGTCGGTGACGGCGGCGTTCGAGCAAGTACGGGAGGTCACCTGGGGCCGCATGTGCGATGTGGTCGTGCTCACGATGGGCACCGGCCGGGCCGACCTGATGGACGACATCCTGGCGCTGGCCGCCAAGCGCGGCCGGGTCGTCGTCACCAACATCTACCCGGTCAGCGACGGCCGCCCGGTGCTCGCGCTCAACGGCACGTCCTTCAATGGCATAGCCCAGTGGGAAAAGCAGGTCGTCGGGTGCATTTTCGGGTCGGTCAACTCCCGCGCCGACATCCCCCGGCTGCTCGGCCTGTACCGCGACGGCCTGCTCGACCTCGACGCGATGGTCACCCGCACCTACCCGCTGGAAGACATCAACGCCGGCTACCAGGACATGCGCGACGGCAAGAACATCCGCGGCGTCCTGGTCATGTGACCGTGCCGGGCAGCAGGTGCGGGGCGAGACAGGGGCTGGCTAGAGCTGGCCGGTCTTGTAGACGGGGAGGTCGTACTTCTGCGCGAGCGGCTTCCACTCGGTGGTGAAGCGGGCCTTGGCGCTGCTGGCGGTGGTGTCCGGGCCGAGGCTGTCCTTGTACTTGGGGTCGTCGTGCGTCTTGCCCTTGTGGCAGCCGCCGCTGATCAGGTTCTGGGCCCAGTCGTGGAGGTCGGTGTCGGCTTGCGCGGACGCCTGCCAGGCGGAGGTCAAGTCGGCCAGCAGCGCGGGCGGGAGCGCGGACCGGTTCGACAGCGTGCCCAGCTTGGACAGCAGGTTCGTGCGGTTGGCGGCGGCCGTCGCGAAGGTGGTCCGCGCGGCGCGCAGCGACTTGCAGGCCTCCACGCTGAGCACCGCGCCAACAACGTCGCTGTGGTCATTGCCGCTTTGCGACAAGAGCGTGTTCAGCTGCTGCGCCGCTGCCTTCTGGGCGGCCGCCGACGCCTGGGCCGGCGTTGTGGTGGCCGACGAGGACGAGGCCGCCGACGGGCTGGAGCCGCCCGAGCCGCTGGTCGCGATCACCAGGCCGGCGATGGCGGCCACGGCAACCCCTCCGATCGCCAGGATGGGCAACAGCGGGCCACGTGACCTCCACCCGCGCGGCGAGCCGGGCGCGCCCCGCCCGCCGGCCTGCTGGAAGTCGGTGTACTGCTGTCCCGGGCCGTAGCGCTGCGTCGCGCCGTACGGCTGCTGCCCAGCGCCGTACTCAGCGGGCCCGACGTACTGCCCGTACTGCTGGTCGCCGCCGTACTGCTGGCCGGCACCGTATGGCTGGTCACCGTATGGCTGGTCACCACTGTACGGCGGGGCCTCGGCGTAGCCGGTCGGGGCGCCGTACACGTCCGGGAGGTTCGACGACTGGCCCGGTGGTGAAGCCGCGCGCGGCTTGCCGTACCACGACGCCCACGGGTCCGCACCGTCGGCGGAGGGCAGCTCCGTAGGCAAGGTGTCAGAGGCGAGGCTGAACGGCGAAACCTGCTGGCCGGCCGATGGCGGCGGCGGCCATGCCTGCCGCGAGTCAGGCGACGGGGGCGGCAGCGCGCTGCCGCTGGCAGGCTCCCCGCAGACGCCGCAGAACTGCGCCCCCTGCTGAACGGGATGACCGCATGTCGGGCCCCAGGAACTACCCAAACCGACCACAGACTTCCTCTCAGAGTCCCCAGCAGGCTAGTCCAGATGGAGCCGCTCGCCAACCGGAACGCCACTTCTTACGGACTCCGGCGGGCTGTTCACCGGCATTCGCGGTGATTTGACGGTCGCAGTGGGCGGACCAGGAGCGGGGCGCGGGGCAAACCGGGTACTCTCCCCGATGTGCGGGCGGATTGGGATGAGCGGCGGCCGGGTGGCCGGGCGTGGTCTGTCGCGTGGGTCTTCGGCGGGGTGCTCGCGGTGGCGGTCGCGCTGACGATCTTGTACCTGGCCTTCCGCGGCCCGTCCGGCAAGCCCGTCGCCGCCGTCGGCCCGTCCGCTTCCGCCGGCCCGCAGCCCGCGACTACGGTGCCCGGCGGCACCGCGCCGCTGGCCAGCACCGCGGCTCCCGGCAGCCCGGCCCAGGGCAGCACGGCCCCGGGGCGCACGTCACTAGCGAGCCGGCCGGCCAGCCCGGCTGCGGGCAGCCCAGGGTCGGCGGGCCCGCTCGCCGCGGCGCGGTCCTATCTCAGCGGCCGGTCCGGGACCGTCATGGCCGCCGTCTACGACCTGCGCACCGGGCATGAGTGGACGGTCGGGCAAGGCAACGCCCAGGCCGAGGCGAGCATCGTGAAGGTCGACATCCTGGAGACGCTGCTGGCCCAGCGGCCGCCGGGTGGCCTGACCGGCAACGACTCGGCGCTGGCCCGGAAGATGATCGAAGACAGCGACAACGACGCGGCCACCGCCTTGTGGGGCCTAGTGGGCGGCAGCAAGGGCGTCGCGACCTACAACACGCAAGCCGGCCTGGCCGGGACCACGCCCTCGGCCTGCCTGCAGTGCCCCGGGTTCCCCTGGCCGGGCTGGGGGCTGACCACGACCACCCCGCACGACCAGATCACCTTGCTGCGGCAGCTGTTCACCTCTGGCGGGCAGCTGACCTCAGCCGACCGCCAGTACGCGCTGTCCCTGCTGGAGAACGTCACGCCCGCTCAGCGATGGGGGGTCTCCGGCGGCGTGCCGACCGGGGTGACCGTCGCGCTGAAGAACGGCTGGCTGCCGCTGGACGCCGCGAGCTCGGACTGGCAGATCAACAGCGTCGGCTGGGTCTCCGGTCAGGGGCGGGACTACCTGATGGCGGTGCTCAGCACCGGCAACCCCAGCGAGCAGTACGGCATCAGCACGCTCAACGCGCTCGGGTCCATGGTCTGGAAGGCGCTCGCCTCGTTACAGCTGACCCTGGTTGTAGCCGGGCAGCCCGTAGCGGCTGGCGATCGGGTTCCACAACACGATGAAGGCCATCTTGTCGGCCGTCGCCTGCTGGTTGGGCGTGTTCGTGGCCGCGTACCAGGGGTCGTTCGTCGTGCAGCCCTGCGCCGCCTCGTCGTCGGACCAGCGGGCGTAGTCGTCATCGGCGGTCGCCGAGGCCTGCCAGGCGCTGCGCAGGTCCGACAGCATCTGCACGGGCATGGTCGGCGCGCCGGGCAGGTTGTCGAGTTGCTGGATGAGGCTCCGCCGCTCGGCGGCGGCCTGGCGGAACGTCTGCGCGTCCTGGGCGTACCCGCCCCCGCAGCCGCCGGCGTCTTGCGATGCGCTGATGATGGCGTTGCGGCTGGCGACGCTCTGGGACAGCAGCCCCGACAGGCGAGTGGCGGCCTGCGCCTCGGTGACCGCCGCGGTGGTCGGCGCGGGCGGCGGGGCCGGGGCAGTCGTGGCCGGCCCCGTGGTAGCTGGCACTGTGTTGGCTGGCACTGTGTTGACTGGCACTGTGGCGGCCGCCGGCGAGGTCGCGG
>JAICUO010000992.1 GCA_025935815.1 Streptosporangiaceae bacterium | reverse complement strand
CTGCAGGGCGGCGTCGTCTTGGCCAACGGCGACCTGCTCCTGGGGTTGCGTCCGGTGGATGCCGAGCGGGCCACCGACCGGTTCGACCCGTTCCGCTGCGGGCTGGACCACCTCAGCTTCTCCGTGGCTGGCCGGGCTGACCTGGACGCGGCCGTGCGGGCCTTCCAGGAACGCGGCGTGCAGCACAGCACGATCATCGACCTGCCGCCCTTCGGCATAGCAGTGCTGCCGTTCAAAGACCCCGACGGACTCGCGCTGGAACTCACGGCACCGCTGTAGCCAAGAGCCGGCCCGAGCAGCTGCAGCGGGGGCGCGCGCGCAGATGTGCCAGATCTGTGTCCCTCAACGAGAGAACGGCGAGAGGGCGCGATCCTCGCATCAGGCGGCAGTGCGCGCATCGTTGCGCTGTCTATCCCGATCTCGTCGCGTACGACTCGGAGATCGATGGCAGCGGAGCGTCCGGGGAAGATGCAGCCGTCCACGCCCTTAGCCGCGGCTGGTGCCGCTGATCAACGGCGCTGACCTCAGCCCACCACCACCACATCCATCTCGACCGCCGCGCTCAGTGGCAGGGCGGCCACGCCGATCGCGGTGCGGGCCGGGTAGGGCTCGGCGAAGTGCCTGCGGTACACCTCGTTCATCGCGCCGAACTGCGACATGTCGGTCAGGTAGACCCCGACCCGGATGACGTCGTCCAGGTCCTTGCCGATCGCCGCCAGAGTCGCCGCGATGTTGCGCAGGATCTGGTCGGCCTGCTGGGCGACGTCGCCGTCGACCAGCTCGCCGGTGGCGGGGTTCTGGGCCACCTGCCCGGACAGGAAAAGCAGCCCGCCGCCGCGCACGGCCACCGAGAACGGCAGGCCCGATGGTGGCAGCTGGTCACTGGCAACGGCGTCACGTGTCATGGTCCGTGAGTTCCTTTCCCTTATGTGCTGGGCCGTTGGATTATTCGTCAGGACTACCGCGACCCCTCTACCCGGCCGCCCGCGGCCGGCATGACCGGGATCCTGGATTCCCGGCGGGACCCGGGCTGCTGCTGCGCTGCCAGCCGGGTTGACCGCCTCAGGTGAGCTGCCGGCCGACGCCGCTGGGCGTGGCGGGCTTCACGGGCCCGCCGCGCCTCACCGGCCTCGGTCATCAGATCCCGGGTGTGCGCCGCGGCGAGTTGCCACAGGATGTCTGGATGCATGGGTGTCCTCCTCGCCGGGTCGATCTTCGGAAACCGGGATCGAGCTGGCGTACCGGAATCGGGGGTCGGCCCAGTGGAACGGCCATTGGTGATACCGGGCCGGGAGTCTCCGCGTTACCGCCCGTGGCCGCCGCTCCGCCTGCTGCCTGCGTGCGGCCCGCCGCGGCGGATGGGCCGGGGATCTTGCTGAGGCTCTGGTATTCGAGGGCGCATTTCCCGGCCAGGATCGCTGCTGCTCACTATGGCTGCTCCAAGGCTGGTCACCGGGCCGGGAGCGATCGCGGCAGCCCGAACCACGGCAGCACGCTGGCCTCGAAGCGGGTCATGCCGCAGATCCGGTCGCCGGCCAGGGTGAGCACGTAGAAGCCGGTCGCGTGGCGGATCCCGGCTGGGACGCGCAGGTAGGCTCCGAACGCGGGCTGGCCGTTGGCTCGGGTCGGCACGAGGTCGAACATGCGGCCCGCGCCGAACTGGCGGGCCCAGTAG
>JAICUO010000555.1 GCA_025935815.1 Streptosporangiaceae bacterium | reverse complement strand
TTTTCCGCAGTGCTCACCACCCCGGCTCATTCACCGAAGCAGCCTGCGGCGGTTTCGGACCTCCCCCTGCATGGGCGGTCCCGGAGAGCCCACCTCCATCACCAGTGCAGCACCACAACCAGCGACACGATCTCCTACATCGCAACCCCCAGTCGTGTTCGTGGCGCACGGATCTCGGCGTCCTTAGCGGCATCGCTGCGCGCCAGCAGCGCCAGCCAGCCAAGTACCCGGACCATGAACAAGTAGACAAGACGGATCAGCACGAGCGCTGAGCGTAGAGCAGCAGGTCAAACTATGTGCAGGGTTTTGGCACGGCACACGGCCGCGCCGCTGGCTCAGCCGCCGCCGAAGCACACGAATCCGGCCGCCGTCTCTCGCTTCAGGGCTGTCGCGAGGGCGGCGGCTGGTGCGCTGCCAGCCGTGATCGCCTGGTGGTAGCCGACCATGGCGGTCATCGCGGTATCGTCGGCGACCTTGGCCACGCTGGCCACGACGGTCCCGGCGCCCGCGGTCAGCAGCGCCGTGACCATGCCGAATGTCTCGTCGCCGGGGCGCACGTCGGTTAGCCCGAGGTCGCAGGATGACAGCACGACCATGGACGGCGCCCGGGTCGCCCGCTGCAGGTCATAGCCGAGCAACGGCCCTCCGGCCAGCTCCAGCGTGGAGAATAGCGCGTTCTCGGTCTGGTGCTGGCCGTGCGCGGCCAGATGGACGATGTCAGCCGTGCCGAGCCCGGCGAGGGCGGCGGCCGGCGTCGCGCTTGCCCCGGTGAGAACCGACGCGCCCGGGCGGAGCGCGGCGATAGCCCGTACCTCCGCGTCGCCGCGGGCGTTCCCCGGCCCGGCCACCAGCAGGGTGGCAGCGTGCGGTCCCGGCCCGTCCGGGCCGCGCTGGCCGGTAACCCCGAGCCGGCGCCTGGCAGCGTGCCAGGCGGTGGCCGACGGCGCCACCGTCACCGGTCGTCCCGCGCAGCCAGGTAGCACCGCCCATGGCGCCGTGGTCAGCACGCCGGTCGGGACCACGACCAGGTCCCGGTCGCCCACCTCGGCCAGCAGCGGGCTGAGCACGGCGGACGCGAGCGCGGCGGCATCGTGCCGGGTGGCGGCGGCAACGGCCTGGGCTAGTCGGCCGGGCAGCGCGCGGCCCGCCTGGGCATCGAGGTCAGCTCGCAGCTGGAGCACTGCCTCCGCGGCAGCGGCGTACTCGCCCAGCGACCGCAAGCTAGCCGAGCCGTCGATGACGACAAGCGCTCGCAGCAGGAGCCCGTCCTTGACGAATATGACGAGGGCCGCGCCGCCGGTGTCTTCCCGCACCGCGCTGAACGGGGCAAGCGCCGGAGCCGGGATGCCGCGCTGGCCCGGTGCCGCCCACGACTGCTCGCGGACGCGGCGCTGCAGCGTCTCGACCCGGGCGCGCAGGCCGCCGGCCGGCTGGCCGGCCAGTTCCCGGGCGCGCAGCGCGTGCCAGGCCTGCCGTAGTTCCTCAACTGCCGCGGCGGCGGCCGGGTCGTCCGGCGGCGTCAGCATGGGCAGCAGCAGCGCCTGGGCCCTGGAGCGTTCCGACCACCGGTACACGGCGGCCGGTGACCCGCTGGCCAAAGCCGCCGCGAGCCCGGCGCGGGCTAGGTCCTGCCCGTGCACGGCGGCGCCGGTCTGCAGGTCGAGGCAGCCGAACTGGGTACGATGCCGGTGCAGCGCGGCCATCCCCGCCAGCAGCTGGCGGGACGCCTCGTCCCGTCGGCCGCCCGCCGCGGCGAGCTCGGCCCGGGCCAGCCGCCACAGCAGCCGGGTGTCCAGCCGGTCGACGCGGCCGGGCGGCCCGTAACGCGCCGCGATCCTGGCTGCCCGGCCGGGCTGGCCCGCCCTGATCAGTGCGCGGGCCGCTACCAGGCCGGCCACGCGTGCGTCTTCCGGCAGGCCCAGCCGGGCGAGCCGCTCCGCCAGGGCTTGCGCGCGGCCCGCGATCGCGCCAGTGTGCTCAGCGCCCACATCCTCAGCGGCGGCATGCTCGCTGGCCACCGCGAGATCGGCGCGGAGCTCCAGCAGCGACGCGAGCGCGGCACGGCGGGCGTTGTCCCGGCCCTGGAACCGGGACCAGGCGAGCTGGGCCCACTGTGCGGCGGCCCTCGGCCGGCCGGCCAGCAGCGCGGCTTCCGCGCGGACCTGCACCGCATCGGCGTACGTGTAGCTCAGCTGCTGCGCTGCGGCCTGCTCGACAGCGCCGGCCAGCTCGTGGTCAGCCGCGGTGAACAGGCCGGCCGCCACGAGGGCACGGGCCCGTTCTACCGCGAGGGCGGCCAGCCGGCCGGGCGCCAGTTGCTCGTACTCGGCCCGGGCGGCGGCGAATGCGCCCAGGGCCGACGGCAGGTCGCCGGCCAGCACGTCCATGCATCCGAGGTTGACCCGGCTGAGCGCCGCATGCAGGGCGAGCCCGTGGCTGGCCGCGACCTGCGCGCAGCGGCGCAGGTCGGCCCGGGCCAGCCGGACGTGGCCGGCCTCGAGGTGCACCAGGCTGCGGTTGTTGAGTGCCTTGACCAGATCCAGCGGGCTGGATTGCCCGGTGAGCAGGTCCACCGCCTCGTCGTACTGGCGCAGCGCCAGTTCATTGCGGCCGCTGCGCTTGAGCAGCAAGCCGCGCTGAGCGAGCAGGATCGGCCGCTGGGCTGGCGGGATGTGCTGCTCGGCCTCGTCAAGCAGCCGGAATCCGGCATCCACCCGGCCGCGTTCCGATTCGGCCCAGGCGAGGCTGATCAGCAGCCGGCCGCGGATCTGGGCGACGGCGGGAACGTCGCCTCCAGAGTCGGGCCCGATCAGCCGCAGCCCGGCGCGCAGCTGGCGGACGGCGGCCGCCGGACGGCCGTTATCGCTGGATACCAGGGCGGCCGCGTGCATCCGGGCGGCCCGGTCGGCCCGGTCGGCGGACGGGGCCGCGCGCACGTCAGAGGGAGAACGCTGGCGTGACCACGCGCTGGCCCGCGTCGTCCGCTGCCGGGTGCACCAGCAGCTGCGCGAGCCCGCGCGGAACGCCGTCGAAGGTGAAGCGTCCCGCCGCGTTCGCGATCATTATCCGGGGCGGGGCCGGCTCCGGCGACCGCAGCTCGACCCGCAGTTCCGCGGCGGGCGCTAGCCAGCCGTCAATGCGGACCAGGCCGTCCGCCCGGTCCGTGACCGTAATCATCACGGCGCGGCTGTCGGCGTCGAAGGTTATCGTGCGGGTGCGCTCACTGCCGCGGGCGCCGGACCCGACCGTCAGCCGCTCGCTCAGCCGCGCCACCTCCGCATCCACGCCGTCGAGCGCGATCGCGAACAAGACCTGCTCGTCCAGGTCGGCAGGAGGCGGGTCGAGCAGCGCGTAGACCTGCGCCAGCCGGTCGAGTACCGCCTGGTCGTCATCGTCTAGCGGCAGGTCGGCAAGATTCGTCATCATCGGCTCCAGGCGGGATCGGCCTGCAGCATCTCGCGCAACTTGGCCAGGCACCGGCCGCGGGTCGGGCCGATGCTGCCGACGGGCATTCCTAGCGCCTCGGCCACCACGGCGTAGTCGGGCCGGGTGACGTGCGCGACGATCTGCAGCAGCGTGCGACAGCGTTCCGGCAGCCGCTGGACGTGCCGCCACAGAACCTGGTCCCGCTCGTCGGCGAACAGCCGCTCGCTCGGGCCGGGGTCGGGGTCGGGCGCCGACTCCAGCTGCGCCGCGCCATCCGGGGCCTGGCGGCGGGACAGCTCGCGCACCCGCCAGGCCTCGCGGCGGGTCGTGGTGACGAGCCAGGAGGTCAGCGCCTGCGGGGAACGGATCTCGTGCAGCCGCCGCAGTAGCTCCAGCCAAGTGGTCTGGACGACATCGGCGGACTCCTCGGCCGTGAGACCCTCACCTCGGGCCACACGCCACAGCAGCGGATTCAGTTCCCTGACGATCTCGCTGAGCGCGGCGGTCTCACCGTTCCTGGCCCGCACCAGGCAAGCGCCGACGCGCGCCGCGCGATCGGTCGCGGCGTGACCGGTGCCGCTCTTGCCGCTACCAAGTGTCACAACGGTCATGCTACGACCCGGCAGCCGACTCCGGGAGTGCCTGGCCGCCCGGCAATCTGGCGGCCAGGTTCCCGGCCACGGTGGCGGCGGCGAACGAGGTGCCGCTCCACCACGCGTACCCGTGGCCAGGGGCCGGTGCCACGGCGGGATTGAAGCCGGGGGCGTGATCGCCGGAGCTCTTGGTCGTCAGCGGCATGATGCTGATGATGTTCGTGCCCCGGTACCACTCGGTGACCCAAGGCCCGTAGTTGCTGTAGGGGGCGCGCTCGGTCGGAGTGTCGAGTGCGCCGACGCTCAGCACGGATCGCCGCGATTTGCCGGACAGCTCCGGGTCGGCGGCGAAAGCCGCCGGGTAGACGGGGCGCTCGGTGCCGTCGTTGCCCGCCGAGGCGACGATCCGCACCCCGCGGTCGCTCAGCTGCTTGATCGGCGTCCTGAGTTTCTCCAGGTCACGATCACCGGGGTCGCCTTGGCGCCCGAAGGCCATCAGCACGATGTCGATGCCGCCGGCCGACTGGGAATTATTCACCAGCCAGTTCAGCGCGCTGGCGGCATCGTCCTCGTTGACCTTGCCGTAGCGGTTCATCACGCGCATGGACAGCACCTGCGCGCCGGCCGCCGCCTGCCGGATGAGCCCCGCGATGAAAGTGGCGTGGCCCCAGTGGCTTCGGTAGTCCCCGTCCTGAGGATATACCGCATCGTCGTCCGGTACCGGCGACGACCAGCCGAGGTGCTCGGCAGACAGCACGAACGGCTTGCCGCCTGGGGGCAGCCATTCATGCTGCCGGATGCCGGTGTCCAGCAGCGCGATCACTGGCGACCGGGGCGACGACGACTGGGGCGACGACGGCCACGGCGGGCTGACTGGCATCTCATAAGACGGCGCCGGGAGCCAGGCGACGGTCCCGTGCCCGCTCTTCTTCCCGGCGGCGGCGAAGAGCACGCTCTTCCGCGCGCTGTGCTCGACAGTGCCAGCGCTGTACTGCCGGTCGGTCACGGTCATGACTGCCTCCGCGTACGCCATGGCGACGGCTGCCGCCAATAGACATGTGGCCGCGCCAGTCGCCGAGATACATCAATAGCCGGGCGCGTTGCCCTCCGCTGGCCAGCTCCCAGACGGCCGGGACGGTCAATCCTCCGGCCGACGTCGGCGTGTGCCCCCAGGCCGCTGGGGGCGTTGCTGACCTCCGATGTATCAGCTCGCAGCCTGATCGCCCTTGGCAGATATCAGCGGTGCTTCCGCGCCA
>JAICUO010000322.1 GCA_025935815.1 Streptosporangiaceae bacterium | reverse complement strand
GGGTTGTCGGCCGCGCTGGGCGTGGCGTTCGTGGTCACCGAGCGGCGGGCGGCCGCGCCCATGGTGCCGCTGCGGGTGCTCGCCGACCCCTCGCGGCGGGCCGCCTTGCTGGTCCAGTTCCTGCTGAGCGCGGTCATCGGCGGCTACGTGTACTTCATCGCGCTGTACATGCAGCGGGGGCTGGGTTTCTCCGCGCTGCGGGCGGGGCTGGGGCTGCTGCCGGCCACGGTGACGATCATGGTCATGTCCGCGTTCGTGACCCGCCGCCTGCTGGCCCGGCTCGGGGCGCGCCGGGTGCTGGGCTGCGGGGTGGTGCTGGTGGCGGCGGGGCAGTTGTGGCTGGCGCGGCTCGGCATGTCCGGCGGCTACCCGGTGAACGTGCTGCCGGGGATCACGGCGAGCGCGCTGGGGATGAGCCTGGTGTTCCCGACCGCCTCGATCGTCGTGACCGCCGGGATGCGGCCGGGGGAGCGGGGCCTGGCGGGCGGGCTGTTCGCCATGTCCCAGCAGGTCGGGCTGGCGGTCGGCGTCGCGGTCCTGGCGACGGTGGCCGCCGCGCGCACGCGGGCGGCGGTGTCCGCCCCCGCCGCGCCCGCCCCGGGGGCGGCCGCCCTGGTCAGCGGGTACCGGCTGTCCTACCTGGCCGGCGCGGCCATCGCGGCGGCGACGCTCGCGCTGACCCTGGCCCTGCTCCGGCCACACCCTGACGAGATAACAGCAACTAGCGTTTCCAGGCCGGGAAACGGCCCGCGGTAGCCGGCGACAGCGCAGTGATCTCACGCTCTTCATATCGTGATAACAGCAAGAAGCATTCTTGCCTAACCCGCCCGCCGCCAGCCCCGTCGCACGACAGCGAGCCGGTCAGCCCCCTGGGAAAACCTTCCAGCAACCGCCAGGGCCGGATTACAAGATCGCCGACAACCGGAGACGGAAGCACTCCTGACGCGACCAAGTTCCTTAAACGCCTGGCCAGCGGCCAGGCAGATCATCCAGGGGGAAGGGCCGTGATACCACCATTCTCCTCGGTTGGCTTGTCGCCGTTATCACCGGCCGTGGCGAGCCGGGCGCGGATTTCGCGGGCTTCGGGGGCACCGATAGCGTCGTAGCGGGTAAGGGCTTGCTGCCAGTGGTGCCGGGCCTGGGGTGAGTTGCCGTCGGCCTGGCAGGCGCGGGCGAGGCCGCCGTGCGCGCGGGCCTGATTGAATGGCACGTCGGCCTCGGACGCGAGCCGCAGGGCAGCGGTATGGTGCTCGCGAGCCTTGCCGACGTCACCTGTCTGGAAGTGAACATCACCGAGGCCGTTGAGTGCCTCAGCCTCCGTAACCTGAATGCCGGTCTCGCGGCAAATGGTCAGGCCCAGCTCAAAGAACCCGGCAGCTTGCTCGTGGCAGCCGAGCCGCAGGTAGGCCTCGCCAAGCCAGATCAAGGTCCTGGATTCGCCGTGTGCGCTGCCGATTTCCTGGAACAGGGCAAGAGCCCGCTCGAGGTATCTGGCCCCGTGACGGTAGCGGCCCAGTTGCATGTCAGCAGTGCCGAGCCAGGCTAGCGCCCAGGCTTCGCCCTCACGGTCGCCGAGCGTACGGAACAGTCCCAGGGATTGCTCGTGATAGCTGACCGCCTCCCGGTGGCGGCCTTGCCGTTGCCGGGTGAACCCCAGAACATCGAGCGTGCGGGCCTTGCCTAGGTTGTCGCCGATGTCGTGGAAGATGGCGATGGCTTCCTGCTGGAGGCGGGCGGCTTGCTCGTAGCGGCCTAGCTCCGCCTCAGCGAGGCTCATGCCGCCCAGCGCGCGAGCCTCACCGGCCCGGTCGCCTGCCGCACGGAACAGGGCCAGGGCCCGCCGATGGTGGTCAGCGGCCTGCTGAACGCGGCCTTGCTGCCAGGTGACCCAGCCGACGTCGAGGAGGGCGGCTGCCTCGGCGGCATGGTCACCGCTGCGGCGGGCAGCACCGAGCGCGTGCCCGCAGCCGGTGATGGCCTCGGGCAGGTAACCGCCATCGCAAAGGTAACTGGACAAGGTGGTGGCCAGCCGGGTGGCGTGGCCGGGCCAATCGTGGGCGGCAGCATGCCCGATGGCTGCGATCAGGGCCGGGCGTTCGGCATCCAGCCATTCTCGCGCCGCCGCAGGACCGGCCAGCCGCGGGCCGGGACCAGCCGGCCCGGGGATGCGGGGACGGCGGTGGCGTTCGGCGGGGTACAGGGTGTCCATCGCGGCCGCGGCGGTGCGCAGGTGATGGTCGAACAGGCGGGTCAGTGCCGTGCGCTGCTCGTCCCCGCCGTCTTGGCTGTCGGCGAGTTCGCGGGCGTATGCCCGGAGCAGGTCGTGCATGGCGTACCGGCTCGGTCCGGCAGGCTGGATCAGGTGCGCGCGGGCCAGCACGTCCAGCGCCCGGCGGGCCTGCGGTACGCTCGCGCCAGTCAGCGCCGCGGCCGAGTAGGACTCGACGTCGGGGCCGGGGTGCAGGCCGAGCAGCCGGAAGGCGCGGGCGGCGTCGGTGTCAAGGTGGTGGTAGGACCAGGAGAACACGACCCGCACCTGGGTGCGAGGATCCTCGCCGGACTCCAGCAGGTCCAGCCGGGTGCGCAGGTCAGCCAGCTCGCTCACCATCCCGGCCAGCGGCACGGCCGGGCGGGCGGCGGCAAGCTCGGCCGCGACCCGCAGGGCCAGCGGCAGCCGACAGCACTGGGTGGCCAGCTCGACGGCTGCATCGGACTCGGCCGCGGCCCGTGTCCCGATCAGCGTCCGCAGCAGGGCGACCGCGTCTTCCAGCGGGAGCACGTCCAGGTCCAGGCGGGCGGCGCCATCCCGGGCCGCCAGCCCGGCTAGCGCGTCCCTGCTGGTCACCACCACGGCACAGGCCCCGGTGCCGGGCAGCAGCGGCCTTACCTGCCCGGCTGATCCCGCGTTGTCCAGCACGACCAGCATCCGCTTGCCGGCGAGCAGGCTGCGGTAACGGGCGGCGCGCTCGTCTTCTCCCGGCGGGATGTCCTGGCCGGGCACGCCCAAGGAGCGCAGGAGCCCGGCCAGCGCGTCCGATGCCAGTACCGGCTGGCCGGGGTCATGGCCGCGCAGGTTCACGTACAGCTGCCCGTCGGGGAAACGGTCCGCGACCTTGTGCGCCCAGTACACGGCCAGCGCGGTCTTGCCCACCCCCGCTGTACCGCCGATCGCCGAGATCACCAGCACCCCGCCGGCCTGCTGGCCCGACCGGTCAAGCAGCCCGGTCAGCGCCTCGAGCTCGGCTGAGCGGCCGGTAAAGCCCGGCACCGCCGACGGCAGTTCCTGAGGCGTGACCCGCAGAGGTTCAGCCTCCGCGGGCCGCGCTGGCCCGGTGACGGCCCGCAGGTCACCGGCACCCCCGGCGCTCGACCGGGCCGACCGGGTAAATTCGTCCCGCGCCTGACCGGTCAGCAGCAGCGCGTCAGCTAGCAGCGATACCGAGCGCCGGTACGGGCGGCTGGTACGGCTTCGTTCCATGTCCGCGATGGCCCGGACACTGACCCCGGAACGCTCAGCCAGCTCCTCCTGAGTCAGGCCAGCCGCCCCCCGGTGCCATCGCAGCAGCTCACCGAATCCGGTGGTCACCGGAATCCGCTCCCAGCAACTCCACCATGCCGCCTCTCCCGAAGCACCCGGCCCCGATACATGCATTCCACTTGCCCGCCGACGTGTCCGGCGTCTCCCGCGGCCAGCTCGTGTGCTGCTGGCGTCTCTGCCGGAAACTCTGCCGGCGAGACAGCATGGCCAACCCAGGTCACAGCTCAAATACTGAGGTAACCAAGCCCCTCGCGAAAGGTCCAACAGCCGTGAAGCGAACCCTCGGAATCTCAACCATCATGATAGGCGCACTGGGTGCAACGCTCGCATTCGGCACCCCCGCCCTGGCAGCGAGTCCTGTTCGACCCTCTTCCGCGGTAGTGCCCGCCGCATTCCCGATGTTTAATATCCCGTTCGATGCTCATGGCACTGGCTGCGAAGGCCTGGCGACCATAACTGAAGGCCATGATTCCAATGGCGCATACGTGGTAGCAGTTCTGGACAGTGATCCGTGCTCCATCGACGTCGCAGCGCTTATCTGCGCTCCCGATAACTCCTGCAAGGCCGGAAACGTTATCAACGCGCCCGGGGAAACTTCCAGAACCGGCTATATAGCCGCCAGCTCCGCTAATCACCATGGCATCGCGTGGTGGACTGGCTCTGCATGGCAAGCTAATCTTCACGATTAGGCGCCTATCCATAAGTTCTGCGCGTAACCCGCGACGAGGCCGGGTGGTGGCGGACGTTGACATCAGCCTCGCCGGGGTTGGATAGAAGTTGGCATATCCATCCGCCCAGCCGGCGAGGTCGTGATCAGTATGCGCCCGGTCGGCGTGTACGCCAAGGGGCACGGGCAGGAGATCGAGCAGCTGGAGGCGGATCTGCGGCCAGCCACTCCGCCGCCTTGTCCGCGTCCGCGACCGAGCACTCCCGGAACCCGAAGTACCTCCGGATATCGGTCCGGTGGGCTTTGATCGTCCGGCCGTCCCACTCATAGAACCCGGTCAGACGTTGGGACGTCCACCAGGCGCGCGACATGGGCGACGGCCTGGTCCGGCAGCTCGCTGCGGCCCGTCGGGACCCGGCCGTGCACCGCGTAGAAACGCAGCAGCAAGGCGAACCCGAGTTTCGTCGCACCGCGCCGCCCGGACAACTCCTCTAGCTCATCGCCGACCAGGGTCCAGTTCCCGATCAGCTCATCCTCATCCAACTCACGCGCCACGGAGCGTCCGGCTCTCCCGCAAGGACGGCAGCCTTCAGCCACCGCAAACCCAACGAATCCGGATCAATACTGACCGCGCACAATCCGCGACGCACCGGTATCCGCGAAAGATCCTCAGCCGGCTCGCGGACAGTGCTCCTGATCAGGATCAACGCAATCGCGTGTACCTGATGACACCAGTCTTACCGGCACCCCGAATTACCCGGCTGTGGTTTAGGGGCCGGTCACGCAGGCCGGCGTCGGGGGAGTCGTCAGCACCGCAGCCATCCAAGTGACGCGGCCGGAGCTGGCGTACGCGAGCACCATCACGTCGGCGGCCGGGATGCCGCTGGCCCGCACGGTGAAGGAGCCGCCGCCCTTGGCGAAGAAGGGGACGGTGATGCGGCTGGGGCCGCGCGGGGCGACGGGACGCCGCAGGGACAGCACTGACGGGCAGCCCGCCTTCACTGGCACCAGGACGACCCGTACGCCGAGGCCGCGCAGGGTGGCGTTGGCCCCGGGGACGCCGGACGCCTGGCGGATCGCCACGGTGACGGTGCCGTCGGAGTGCTGGGTGATGGCGTAGGCAGGGCTGGTGCCGCCGAACGCCGCCAGGCTGGCGGTGATGCCGACCGCCAGGGTGCCGGCGCCGCCGGCCAGCCACGCGCCGCGCCGCAGGTGGCGACGCCGGCCCGGCGCGGTTAGCTCAGCTGCCTGCAGGGCGGGCCCATGCTCGCGCATCAGGTCGTGGAACAGCTGGTCGGCGAAGCTAATCATGGTCATTGCCCTTCATGGTCTGGCGCGGGGTGGCGGCAGCCTTGCGCAGTCGCGCGCGTGCCCGCATCAGCCGCATCCGCAGCGCGCCCGGCGACACGCCGAGGACGGATGCCGCCTCGTTCGGCCGCAGCCCGGCGAGGTCGACCATTTCGATCGCGGCGCGGTCCATCTCGGGCAGCGTGGTCAGCTCGAGGACCAGGCGCCGGCCGGATCGCTCGGCGTCGATCCGGTCGAGCAGTTCCTCGACGTGATCGGGGCTGAGGTCCCGGCGGCCGGCGAGCCGCACCAGCTTGCGCTGCTGCTGGCTGGCTGACTCGCAGTGCGCGGCGTAGACGTGCCGCGCGATGCCGAACAGCCACGCCCGCGCCGTGCCCTTGCCGGGGTCGAAGGTGGCGAGGGAGGTGATCACGGCGACGAACGTGTCGGCGGTGAGGTCGGCGACGGCCTGCGGGTCGGCGGTGCGCCGGGCGAAGAACGCGGTGACGGCGTCGACGTTGGCCCGGTAGAGCCGCTCGAACTCGGCGCCCGCGCCCTGCCCGCCTCGGTCGCCGGGGCCTTCCGGTGACCCCGGCCGCCCGCGAGCTCAAGGCGCCCCGGCTGGTGTGCTGCTGCTGTGTTGGTCACGCCCCTAGTTCCCGACTAGCCACCATGGCGTCACGCGGGCCGGGCGGCGGGTGGCTAGGGGCGCGCGGACCCGCCCTGGCCCGGCTGGCTGGCGGACCCCGCTGATCCAGCGGGCACACTTGATCCGGCGGCCGTGGCCGATCCAGCCGGCGCGGCGGATGCGGCCGGGGAGGTGGCGAGCGCGGCCTGCTCGACCTCGATAAGCGACTCCCCGCGCAGCTGGGCCTCGTAGGCCTGCTTGCCGCCGCGGGCGCCGAGCAGCCGCTTGGACCAGACCAGGTAGATGACCAGCAGCAGGTTGATAAGGACCGCCACGATCCGCAGCCACGTGACCTTCACGGTCAGGTCATAGACCTCATAGGGCAAGAAGATCGCGGTCGCGACCATCGCGAAGTACTCGCCCCACCGCTGGCCCAGCCATAGCCCGACGGCTTCCAGCAGCTCGATGAGGGCGTAGATGACCAGCCCGGCGGCCAGGAGCGTCAGCGTGCGCGAGCTGAGCGTGAACGAGTCCTGGACCAGCCCGATCAGCTTGGAGTGGGTGACGTCGAGCCCGAGGTCGGTGTACAGGGAGCGGATCGCCGGGAGGGCGTGGTTGAACCCGTCCTGGATGCCGGCGCGGTCGTACTTGAACCGCCATACCCCGTAGGCCGCGGCCCCGAGGATGACGAACCGCACGAAGCGCTCGACCGCGAAGAACCGCAGGAGCAGCTGGCTGCGCAGTTCCTTCCCGTGCCGGACCAGCGGCGCGTCCGTCGCCGGGCCGGTGCCGTGCGGGTCGCCGGGCACGAACGCGCGGCAGCGCAGGCACCGCCAGGCAGGCCCTCCCGCGGTCGCCGCCGATAGCCGCTCCCGCAGCTCTGGCTCATCCGGCGCGTACGTCACGTGGCCGCTGCGGGCGCAGCCGAACAGGCTCCAGTCCACACCCAGACATTAGCCCAGCCTCGCGACCTAACCGTCCGGCGCTACCACCCGCGCCCGGAATTGTTTCGCTCCGCTAAGCAGTTGCAGTATGTCGCGACCAAGCGAACGCGGAGGGGCATGAGCGGGCTACCGGATCACGGCGCGGACGCGATCGCCAGCGAGCGGGCCGCCCGGCGGCGGCCGCCCGCCCGGCCGGCTCGGCGGCCGGCTCCCCAGGCCGGGGAGCTGCGGCCCGGCCTGGTGCGGCTGATGGCCGTGACCTGCGCGGTGACCGTCGCGAACCTCTACTACGCCCAGCCGCTGCTGCACTCCATCGCCGGCTCGCTGCACGCCAGCCAGGGCAGCGCATCGCTGCTGGTGACGGCCGGGCAGGCCGGCTACGCGGCGGGCCTGCTGCTTATCGTCCCGGCCGGCGACATCATGCGCCGCCGTCCGCTGCTGACCGGGCTGCTGGCCATCTGCTCGGTAACGCTGGCGGGCTGCGCGCTGGCTCCCACCCTTCCCGTCCTCGGCCTGGCCGCCGCGCTGGCCGGGGTGACCTCGGTCGTGGTGCAGATGCTGGTCCCGTACGCGGCCACGCTGGCCAGCGACGCCGAGCGGGGCAAGGTCATCGGGACGCTGATGGGCGGGCTGCTGATCGGCATCCTGGTGTCCCGCACGTTCGCCGGGGTGATCGCCGGGCTGGCCGGGTGGCGGGCGGTCTACGGCGTCGCGGCCGTCATGATGGCGGTGACCACGGCCGCGCTGCGCGCCGCGCTGCCCGACCACGGCCCGCAGCTGTCCATCGGCTACGCGGCGCAGTTGCGCGGCGTGCTCGACATCGCCCGCGCCGAGCCCGTCCTGCGGTGGCGTTCGCTGATAGCGGCCAGCGGGTTCGGCAGCTTCGCGTGCTTCTGGACGACGGTGACGTTCTTGCTGGCCGGCCCCCGGTACGGCTTCAGCCAGCTCCAGATCGGCCTGTTCGCGCTGGTCGGCGCGGCCGGGGCGGCCACCGCGATGGCGGGCGGGCGGGTGCTGGACGCGCGCCCGGGGCTGCGCTGGCCGGTGACCGGCGCGCTGCTGGCCTTGCTGGCCGCGTCCTACGCCCTGATCGGCCTGGGCGGCACGCGGCTGGGCGGCTGGAGCCTGCCGCTGCTGGTGGCCGGGGTGCTGGTCATGGACGCCTGCGTGCAAGGCTCGCACGTCACCAATCAGGCCGTCATCTACGACCTGCTGCCGCAGGCCCGCTCGCGGCTGACCACCGTCTACATCACGACCATGTTCGCCGGCGGAGCGGCCGGCTCCGCGGCCGGCGCGCAGGCCTTCGGGCACTGGGGGTGGTCCGGGGCGACGATCACCGCCGCCGCGTTCCCCGTGGCCGGCCTGGCATGCTGGTGGGCGGCTGGCCGCCATGAGGCGGCGGGCCGGCGCAGTGCCACCTCAATGAACAGTGCGCCGCAGTAAACAGGCGCCGCAGTAAACAGGCGCCGCAAATGAACAGTGCGCCGTGAGAAGGGGAAGTGGGCAGTGAGCATGGGTGAGCAGGGTCCGGGCGGGGAAGGCGGCGCCGCGCCGCGGGCGGCCCGCGACCAGGGACGGACCGCGATCACGCGCCTGGCGGAGTACGGCAGCCGCGAGCGGCAGGTGCTCGACCAGCTCCTTGACGACCAGTTCGTGGGGCACGTCGCCCTGGTCCGCGCGGACGGGTACCCGGTGATCTTGCCGACGGCGATCGCCCGCGACGGCGACCGGCTCCTCCTGCACGGGTCCACCGGGTCGCGGTGGATGCGGATGGCCGCGGCCGGCGCCCCGGTGTGCGTGGAGGTGACGTCGGCCGACGCCATCATCGTCGCGCGGTCGGCGTTCGAGTCGTCGCTGCGCTACCGCAGCGCCGTCGTCTTCGGCGCGTGCGAGCGGCTGGTGGGGCGCTCGAAGGAGGCCGCGCTCGTCGTGCTGACCGAGCGGCACACCCCCGGCCGGGCGGCGGTGGTCCGCCGCCCGACGGCCAGGGAGCTGGCGGC
>JAICUO010000077.1 GCA_025935815.1 Streptosporangiaceae bacterium | reverse complement strand
TGCGGCCCTGGATGCCGATGAGGCGCATAAGGTCTGCGGCATTGTGCCATCACGCCGGAAATGACACACGATCACGCGGGACGGGCGGGTGAGGCCGCATGGCGGCGCCCGTCGAGGCCAATGTGGTTACGCGGGGTGAACACGGTGCGGAAGTGCTGGTCCAGGGCATCGGCTGATGAGCCGCCGAACCCGCACAGGCACCGGCCCGGCTCGGTGCCCTCGTCGTGGACGCTGCCGTCCGGGGCTGTCCCGTCCAGCGGCGTGAACGACTCCTGCAGGTGATCTTGGAGGTCGAGGGCATCGCTGGCGGCGTATCCGCACTCACAGCGCCGCGTGCTCATCGCGCTGGCCCGTATCCGATGACCGCCCAGGTCACCTTGCCGCCCGCGTAGGCCGGGTGGTAGGCCTCCGGGGGCAGGTAGCTGCCCCACGCGGCGCTGAGCTCCTGCACGAGGAACAGGCCGCGCCCGCTCTCCTCGTCGGGGCCGGCCGCCCGGGGCTGCGGCGCGCCGGGCAGCGCGTCCCACACCAGCAGGTTCACCCGGGACGCGTCGCCGAGGATCCACACTCGTACCGGTGGCAGCACGAGCCAGCGGCGCGCGCGCACCGAGAGCACGGAATTCGTTACCAGCTCGGAAATGGTCAGCCGCGCGATTTCATCGTGCTGCTCCAGGTTCCATTCCGCCAGCAGGTTGCGAAGATGTCCCCGCGCGCACCCAGGGGCTTGCTTGTACGAGCCGAGCTCAAGGAAGCTGCGCCTATTCCACGCAAGCAGCCACCTGCTATCCGGCTCCTGCCGATTCGGCGGCACGGAGCATGCGGCTGGCTGAACCAGGGCCGCGTTGTCATCTTGGTTCCGGCTTTCCAGCGTGCTTTCTCTCATGCTCGACAGCATGGCGCAAGTCGCCTAACATCGGGAGAAGCTCCACATTGACAACGGGAAACGTAAGGCGATGCCGGCCTGGGTCAATCCGTCGGCAGAGCGGTCAAGTTCGCATTACCAGGGTCAAGCCAGTGGCTCTCGCGGTCAAAACGGCATGGCAGGTTGTCAATAGGGCATGGCGTGGGGTCAAGTTCCGCGCCGCTCAGTCAACGCGGCAGGCGAGCGAAACGGTGGTGGCCAGCGATGGAAATCAACTCAGCCCAGCGAGTAGGCCGGATAATCCGCATGCTCCGCGACGAATCAGGGAAAACCCAGACAGATGTCGCACGGGACGCGCACTGCTCGACGTCGCTGGTCAGCTACCTGGAGAGCGGGCAGAAGGGCGCCCATGGCGACACGCTGGCCGCGATCGGCGACGCCATCGGGCACCGGGACGTCGTGCTGGAGTTGTGGGGCTTCACCACCAGTGGCGGCTACGCGACCGCCGAACTGCTCGCCAACTACGAGACGGAGGCGAGCAAGATCCACGACTGGGAGCCGCGAATATGCCCCGGCCTCCTGCAGACGCCCGCGTACGCGAGAGCAGTGGCATGTGCCGCGTTGCCGCTGGCTAGCGAGCAAGAGCGGGATGAATGGGTTGCCAAGCGGATCGAGCGGCAAGCCATACTGGGCAAGAAGGGCCGTCCTACGTCCTGGTTCGTGATAGATGAGGCCGTCCTCTATCGACCCCACGGCGGCAAGGAAGTGATGCGCGAGCAGCTGCTCAATCTCGAAGCGCAAGCGGATGCGCCTAACACGGTAGTGCAGATAATGCCATTCTCGGCAGTTCGCCACCCTGGCCTGGAGGGGCCGCTACGCATAATGGAATTCCCCGACAAACCAGCCCAGTGGTATACTGAGTCCTGGTCATCGGGAAAAATGACCGACGCCAAGGATGAAGTATCGGCAGCGCTAACGTACTTTGACCTAATCCGCGCCTCGGCAGTTTCACCCGAACAGTCGTTGGAATTGATAGCAAACACAAGGAGTGCGCGCTATGAATAATCTCAACTGGGTGAAATCTTCTTATTCGGGTGGACAATCGGCCAACTGCGTTGAGGTCGCGGCGTTGCCTGGTGGCGGCCGCGCGGTCCGGGACAGCAAGGACCCCGCTGGCGTGGTCCTCCTGTTGTCGCCCGCCCAGTGGCTGTGCCTAGTCGAGCAAGGCCTAGTCGAGCAAGGCCTAGTCAAGAGCGCGGCCGGGTAGGGACCAGGAATGGACAAGCTGGCGGACTACCGGGGCAAACGGGATGCCTCCCGCACCCCGGAGCCGGTGCCGCCAGCCCGAGCCCCCGACGGCGCCATCCCGGAAGGAGCTCCCGCGAGCGGCGAGGCCGGCGAGGCGCGCCCGGACGGGATCTTCGTCATCCAAGAGCACCACGCCCGCCGGCGGCACTGGGACTTCCGGCTGGAGCGCGACGGCGTCCTCGTCTCCTGGGCGCTGCCCAAGGGCGTCCCCGACGACCCCGCCGTTAACCACCTGGCAGTGCACACCGAGGATCACCCGCTTGAGTACGCCCAGTTCCACGGGGAGATCCCGCGCGGCGAGTACGGCGGCGGCAGCGTCACCATCTGGGATCACGGCACGTACGAGCTCGTCAAGTGGGCGGACCGCGAGGTCAAGGTGATCCTCCATGGCACGCGCGTCTGCGGCGGGTACGCGCTGTTCAGCGTGGACCGGTCCGGGGGAAAGGACTGGATCATCCACCGGGAGCGGCTGGCGCTGCCCGCCGCGGTGCGCCCGATGCTCGCCGTCACCGGAACCTTCCCCGCTCGCAGCCCGCACGACTGGGCGGTGGAGATGAAGTGGGACGGCGTCCGCGCGCTGGCCTTCATCGAGGCCGGCCGGCTCACGCTGCGCTCGCGCACCGGCAAGGACATCACCGCCACCTACCCGGAACTGGCCGGCCTGGGTAACGCCGTCGGCCGCCGCCAGGCGCTCCTCGACGGCGAGGTCGTCGCCTTCAACTCGGCCGGCCAGCCCGACTTTGAGGCGCTGCAGCCGCGCATGCACGTCACCGATCCCGGCCAGGCGGTCCGCCTGGCCGGCATCACCCCGGTCACCTACCTCGCCTTCGACCTGCTCCAGCTGGACGGGCGCCCGCTTACCGACCTGCCCTACCACGAACGGCGGCCGCTGCTGGACCCGCTCATCCCCAACGGGAATCGATTCATGTGCCCGCCCGCCTTCCCCGGGGAGGACTTCGAGGCCGTGCTGGCGGCGTCGGCGGCCAACGGGCTCGAAGGCGTGGTCGCCAAGCGGCTGGACTCCCGGTATGAGCCGGGTACCCGGTCCGCGGAGTGGGTGAAGATCAAGAACTTCCGGCGACAGGAGGTCGTGGTCGCGGGCTGGAAGCCGGGCAAGGGCAACCGTGAGGGGCTGGTCGGCTCCCTGCTCATCGGCGTGCACTCCGACGAGGGCTTCGTGTACTGCGGGCACGTGGGCACCGGGTTCACGACCGAGACGCTGCGCATGCTCGGCGCGCGGCTGGAGCCGCTGCGCCGCGCCACTTCCCCCTTCGACGGGCCGGTCCCGCCCGAGTATGCCCGCCCGGCCGTGTGGGTAGAGCCGCACCTGGTGATAGAGGTGGCCTTCGAGCGGTGGACCCGCTCGGGCCGGATGCGCGCTCCCGCCTACAAGGGCCTGCGCGAGGACAAGGACCCCGGGCAGGTGGTGCGGGAAACATGAGCGGTACCTCAGGCGCGGCGGACAAGGTAGCGGTCGTCGTTGACGGCCGCTCGCTCACGCTGACCAACCTCGCCAAGGTGCTCTACCCGGAAGTGGGCTTTACCAAGGCCGAGGTGCTCGACTACTACCAGCGGATCTCACCGGTGCTGCTGCCGCACGTGGCCGGCCGCCCGATGACTCTCAAGCGATACCCCGAAGGGGTCGACGGTCAGTCGTTCTTCCAGAAGCACGCGCCCGCCGGGACTCCGGACTGGGTGGCCACCGTGGACGTGGCCTCGCGGAGCTCGCGTCCGGTCGCCTCGCAGCAAAATGACGGGACCGTGACCCACGTGATCATGGACGACCTGCCGACGCTCATGTGGGCCGCTAACCTGGCCAGCCTGGAGTTGCACGTCCCCATGTGGAGGGTGGCACAGCGGCGAGTCTCGGCGGGCAGCGGCCGCGAGGTGGTCCCTGGTCATGGCGAGGCGCGCCCCGACCTGCTCGTGTTCGACCTCGACCCCGGGCCGCCGGCGACGATCGTGGAGTGCTGCCGGGTCGCCGAGGCGCTGCGGCCGGTGCTGGCCAGCGCGGGCCTGGAACCGCTGGCCAAGACCTCCGGCGGCAAGGGGCTGCAGCTGTACGCCAAGGTCTCCGGGATCACCGCCGAGCAAGCCAGCGACCAGGCTAAAAGCTTCGCCCAGGAACTGGAGCGCGCGCGGCCGGACCTCGTCACGTCCCGGATGACCAAGTCGCTGCGCCCCGGCAAGGTGCTCATCGACTGGAGCCAGAACAACGGCTCCAAGACCACCATCGCTCCCTACTCGCTGCGGGCCCGCCAGCGCCCCACGGTCTCCACGCCAGTCTCGTGGGACGAGGTCGAAGCCTGCGCGTCCCCGCAGGACCTGCTGTTCACCGCCCACGAAGTCCCCGGCCGGGTAGCCGCCGCCGGGGACCTGTTCGCCGCATTGTTGTTACGGCGACACTGCGGTTACAGCCGCACCGTGGAGTCATCCACGATGCGGCCGTCGCGGGTCATCTGCTCGAACTCCGCCCGCTCCACCCAGCCATGCCGCAGGTCCTGCTCCTCGACCTCCAGGTCCGGGTCGCCCGCCGTCAGGCCGGTGGCCAGAAAGTAGTGGCCGTACTGCGACGACATGCCGTGCGCGGTGCTCAGGCGGCCGAGCGGGGTCAGGTCGCTCGCCCGAAACCCCGTCTCCTGCGCGAGCTCCAGCGCGGCCAGCTCCTCCGGTGTCCCCGACGCCTCGGGCGGGAATCCGCCCTGCGGGAAGGACCAGCTGCGCCGCCCGATCGGGTACCGGTACTCCTCCACGAGGTGGAAGCCGCCGTCCTCGGCCGGGATGACCAGGGCGAAGTCCGGCTTGTCGACGAACGCGTAGCTGCCCCGCGACCCGTCCCGGCGCTCGATCTCGTCCTTGCGCAGCCGGATCCAGGAATCGGAGTAGACGACCCCGCTGGCCAGCGTGCGAACATCCGGGATCCCGGGCCGGGCGGGCACCGCGTCGGGTGTCACCGAGTTGCCGGCCTGCAGTGTGCTGTCAGAAGGCACTGAGTTGCCGGCCTGCAGTGCGTTGTCAGAAGGCAGTGTGTTGTCAGAGGGCACTGTGCCATTACATCAGCGCGCGGCGGTCGCCAGGCGGTAGCCGCGCTTCACCACGGTCTGCACGATGCCCGGTGACCCCAGGCCCGAGCGCAGCCGGGCGACCGCCGCCTCCACCGCGTGCTCGTCCGCCCCGCCGCCGGGCAGCTCGGCCAGCAGGTCGGCGCGCGGCACCACCCAGCCTGGACGGCGGGCCAGGGCGCGCAGTACCGCCATCGGTCCGGGCGGCACCGGGCGCAGCCGCCCGTCGACGATGACGGCCGAGCCGCGCACCTCAAGGCGGTGCCCGCCCGACATGAGCACCGGAGCCGAGTCGGCCAGCTTCTCGGTGACGTGCCGGACCAGCGCGCCCACCCGGTAGCGCTCGGGCCAGGTCGCCGGGATGCCCTGCTCGGCGAGCGGGGCCGCCGTCACCGGCCCCACACAGGCCGGGACCACCCGGTCGCGCAGCGCCCCGGCCAGCTCCGCCGTCCGGCCCGCCTGCGCCGCCCGGCGCAGCAACCCGATCGCCGCCAGCGCGCTGGTGAACGTCACCGCGTCCACGGTCCCGGCCGCGATGGCGTCCAGCAGCCGGTCCAGCGGCGTCAGGTCGGCCGGGGCGGTCCAGCGGTAGACGGCGACCGGCACCACGGTCGCCCCCGCGTGGCGCAGCGCGTTCGTGAAGTCGTGCAACGGCTCCCCGTGCAGCTGGACCGCGATCCGGCGGCCCTCCAGGCTGCCCTCCGACAGCAGCCGCTGCAGCACCTCGGCGGAGGACTCCGAGGCAGGTGACCAGTGCTCACGCAGCCCGGCGGCCCGGATCGCGCCGGTCGCCTTCGGCCCCCGCGCCAGGAGCGTCGCGCTGCTCAGCGCCTCCCGCAGCCGCTCGCCCGCACCCCAGCCCTCGGCGGCCTCCATCCAGCCGCGAAAGCCGATGCCGGTGGTTGCCACGACCGTGTCCGGCGGGCTGGCGATCAGGTCCAGCGTGGCCTTGTGGAGGTCGCTGTCGTCGGCCAGCGGGATGATCCGCAGCGCCGGAGCGTGCAGCACCGCCGCGCCGCGCCGCGCCAGCAGCCCGCCGATCTCATCGGCGCGCCGCGCGGCCGTCACGGCGACGGTGAACCCGGCCAGTGGTGCTGGCTGCTCCGGCGACATGTGCTTCATGATGTCAGGGCAGCTGTTTCGGCCTCGTGAACGGGGATCGACAGGTGGATCACGTCGCCGTCCGCGGCGACCGGGAACACGGGCAGCGATACCTTCCCATCATCTAGGCATGCCCCCGTGCGCAGGCAGAACACCTGCTTGCCGAGCGGGCTGGCCACCGTCGGCGCCCCCGACCGGTCGCCGACGATCCCGTGGCAGATCACCGGCGCGCCATAGAACGGGTCGAGGTTGCCGACCGCGTGCACCGACCCGTCATGCAGCAGGAACAGCGCCGCCGATCCCCCCGAGGGCAGCAGCACCGCCGCCCCTTGCTCGGGCACGAGCGCGGATCGGGGCACGAGCACCACGGTCTCATGCCTAACGATGGTCTGAGTACTCACAGCACCTCCAAGGGAAGCAGCGGACGGTCGGGGACCTTCTGGCCACGTTCGACGGTGAACGAGATCGCGGGATCGGGGGCGGTGGGCGCGTTGACGAACGAGGCGAACCGGGCCAGCCGCCGCGGGTCGGCGAGCACCGCCTTCCACTCGTCGCGGTAGTCGGCGACGTGCCGGGCCATCGCCGCGTCCAGGTCAGCGCAGATGCCGAGGCGGTCAGCGACGATGACGTCGCGCAGGTGCTCCAGCCCGCCGTCCATCGCCTCGATCCAGGCGGCGGTGCGCTGCAGCCGGTCCGCGGTGCGAATGTAGAACATCAAGAACCGGTCGATGATCGTGATCAGCTCGCCCGTCGGCACGTCGGCGACGAGCAGCTCGGCGTGCCGCGGCCGGAACCCGCCGTTCCCGCCGACGTACAGGTTCCACCCGTTCTCGGTGGCGATGACGCCGAAGTCCTTCGACCGCGCCTCCGCGCACTCGCGCGCGCAGCCAGAGACGCCGCCCTTGAGCTTGTGCGGGGACCGCAGGCCCCGGTAGCGCAGCTCAAGCTCGATGGCCAGGCCGACCGAGTCCTGGACGCCATACCGGCACCAGGCCGAGCCGACGCATGACTTGACCGTGCGCAGCGCCTTGCCATAGGCGTGCCCGGACTCAAAGCCGGCGTCGGTGAGCCGCTTCCAGATCAGCGGCAGCTGCTCAAGCCGCGCGCCTAGCAGGTCGATCCGCTGCCCGCCGGTGATCTTGGTGTACAGCCCGAAGTCCTCGGCGACCCGCGCGATCACCATCAGCTTCGCCGGGGTGATCTCCCCGCCGGGGATCCGCGGCACCACCGAGTAGGTTCCGTTGCGCTGCATGTTGGCCAGGTGCCGGTCGTTGGTGTCTTGCAGCGCGCCGCGCTCGCCATCAAGAATGTGGTCGCCGGTGTGCAGCGAGGCGAGGATGGAGGCGACGGCGGGCTTGCAGATGTCGCAGCCGCGCCCGCGCCCGTACCTGGTGATCAGCTCGGTGAACGTGCGGATGCCGGCGCCGCCGATGATCTCGTACAGCTCGGCCCGGGAGGCGCGCAAGTGCTCGCAGATCGCCGTCGACTGCGCGACGCCGGCCACGCCGAGCAGTTGCTTCAGCGCCGGAACGCAGGAACCGCAGCCGGTGCCCGCGCGGGTGCACGCTTTGAGCCCGGCGACGTCGGTCGCCGCGCCCGAGGTGATCGCGGTGAGCAAGTCGCCCTTGGTGACGGCGTTGCAGGAGCAGACCTGCGCGGAGTCGGGCAGCCCCGCCAGTCCCGTCCCGCCGTCGGCGGCCGCCCCCTCCGGCGCCAGCAGCGCCGACGGGTCGGCCGGGAGCGGTGACCCGACGAGCGCCCGCAGCATCGGGTAGCGGCCCGCGTCGCCGACCAGGATGCCGCCGAGCAGCGTGGCGGCGTCATCGGAGACCACGAGCTTGCCGTAGGCGCGGCGCACCGGGTCGTTGAGGGTGACGCACAGCGCGCCGGGGGTGCGGCCGTGCGCGTCGCCGAACGACGCGACGTCCACCCCGAGCAGCTTCAGCTTGGCCGACAAGTCGGCGCCGGCGAAGACGGCCGCGCCGCCGGCCAGCCGGTCGGCGACCGTCTCGGCCATCGCGTATCCCGGCGCGACCAGCCCGTACACGATCCCGTCGGCGCACGCGACTTCACCGACCGCCCAGACGTGCTCATCGGATACCGACCGGCAGGCCTCGTTGACGACGACGCCGCCGCGCGCTCCGATGGCCACGCCCATGTCGCGGGCCAGCTGGTCCCGGGGCCGCACCCCGGTCGCGAACACCACGACGCAGGCGCTGATGACGGTCCCGTCCGCGAGCTCGACGCCGCTCGCCTGGCCGCTGGCCGGGTCGGTCAGTACCCGCGCGGTCCCGGTGCCGCAGTGCACGGTGACGCCCAGGTCGGTGACCAGCCTGCCCAGCAGCGCGCCGCCGCCCGCGTCGACCTGCACCGCCATCAGGTGCGGGGCCATCTCGACGACGTGCGGGTCCAGCCCCAGCAGCCGCAGCGCGTTCGCCGCCTCCAGCCCCAGCAGCCCCCCGCCGATAACCACGCCCGCCCCCGGGGGGAGGCAACTGCTCCTGATCGCGGCCAGGTCATCCAGGGTCCGGTACACGAAACACCCGGGCGCGTCGTGTCCGGGCACGGGCGGGACAAAAGGATAGGAGCCCGTCGCCAGGACAAGCTCGTCATACCCGATGTGCTCGCCGTCGCTGGTCCGCACGACCCGTGCCGCCCGGTCCACCGACTCCGCCCGCACGCCCAGCCGCAGGGCGACCCGGGCCGCGTCCAGCGCCGGCAGCCGCAGCGACGCCTCGTCCGCCCCGTCGAACACCGATGAGAGGGCGACCCGGTCGTAGGCCGGGCGCGGTTCCTCCGACAGCACGGTGATGTCCCACGCGCCGGCCGTGTCCCGGGCCAGCAGCGCCTCCGCGAAGCGGTGCCCGACCATCCCGTGGCCAACGACGACCACCCTTTTCGGCCGCGTCCTTTCCGGTACCGTCATCGCAAGATCGCCTCCTTGGCGGGCTTCACCGGATCGGTGCTCGATAGCCAGTCGGCGAAGGCGTCGACGTCGCCGCCGCAGCCGCCGCAGCCGGTTGCCGCCCGGGTCGCGGCGCACAGGGCGGGGCGGCTGGTGGCCCCGTCGTACCAGGCGTCCCGGAGCTGGGCCTTGGTGACCATGTTGCAGCGGCACACGATCGCGTGATCGGGCAGCGCCGCCGGGGCGCGGGTGCCGCTCGCCTCCTCCGGGAGCGCCCGGCCGAGCAGCAGCGCGAGCCGGTCCGCCGGCACCGGGGCGTCCCGGTCGTAGAGCTGGACGATCCCGGCGGCGGCGTCCGGGAAGCCGAGCATGATCGCCCCGGCCACCCGGTCGGCTTGCAGCACGAGCTTGGCGTAGCGGCCCGCGTCCTCGAAGCGCAGCACCTCGAAGTCCGGGTCGGCGACATCCGGGAACGCGTCGCCGACGCAGGTCAAGTCGATCCCGGCCGCCTTGAGCCGGGTGACGCGCGACGATCCGCGGTAGCGTGACCGGGGCTCGGCCCCGGTGAGCCGGCTGGCGAGCACCGCGGCTTGCTCCCAGCCCGGCTGGACCAGCCCGCCGGCCGCCCCTGGATGGCCGGCGCAATCCCCGATCGCGTACACGTCCGGGTCGGAGGTGGTCAGCGCGTCATCGATGGCGATGGCGGCCGACGGCGCCAGCCGCAGCCCAGCGGCGGCCGCCAGCCCCGTCTCCGGGATCGTGCCCGCCGAGACCAGCAGCCCATCGGCGCGCACCAGCTCCGCGCCGGGCTCTGCGCCCGGCTCGGCGCCCGGGTTCCCGGTCGGCCGGATCCACAGGCCCCGGCCGGGTTCCCAGCGGACCGCCTCGACCGCGAGGCGCAAGTCGATGCCAGTCGCGCGGATCGCGGCGGCCAGCACCCGGCCGGCGGGCGCGTCGAGCTGGCGGTCCATCGGGTGCCCGCCCCGGTGCAGCACCGTCACCGCCGTGCCGCGCGCGGTCAGTGCCCGCGCGGCCTCGATGCCGAGGACACCCCCGCCGAGCACCGCGATCCGCCCGTGCTTGCGCCGCGCGGTCAGGGCGAGGTTCGCCAGCCGGCGGGCGTCGCCGATCGTCCGCAGGGCGGTGACGCCGGCTGCGACCTCCGGGAACGCGGCCGCGATCCCCGGAAGCGCCGGCACTCGCGCCCGGGCCCCCGTGGCCAGGACCAGGTGGTCGTAGCCGATCACGTCCCCGTCGCCGGTCCAGACGGCGTGCGCGGCCACGTCGACGCGGATGGCCGGCGTTCCCGTCCGCAGCCGGACGTGGTGGCTGGCGTACCAGCCGCGGTCGCCGAGGATCAGGTCCTCGTCGCGCATCGTGCCAGAAAGCAGGTTGGGCAGCAGGACGCGGTTGTAGGCCGGACGGTGCTCGGCACCCACGACGGTGATGGCGAGGGCCCGCGCGGCCGGGTCATGGCGGCGGGCCTCCTGCGCGAACCGGGCGCCCACCATCCCGTTGCCGATGATCACGCAGTGCCGCCTGGTCACGCGGGCTCCAGTCGCACCGCGCACACCTTGAACTCCGGCATGCGGCTGACCGGGTCGAGCGCCGGGTTGGTGAGGGCGTTGGCCGACCCCTCGCCCGGGAAGTGGAACGGCAGGAAGACCGTGTCGGAGCGCATCGTGGCCACGCACCGGACCCGGGCCGCGACGGTGCCGCGCCGCGAGGTCACCGTCGCCCGGCCGCCATCGGCCAGCCCCGCCCGGCGGGCGGTATCCGGGTGGACCTCGACGAACGCCTCCGGCTGGGCCCGCTGCAGCTCGGGCACCCGGCGGGTCTGGGCGCCGCTTTGGTAGTGCTGCAGCACCCGCCCGGTCGTGGCGAAGAGCGGGAACTCCCCGTCCGGCAGCTCCGCCGCGTCCCGGTGATCGACCGGGGCGAACCGCGCCCGCCCGTCGGGGTGCGCGAACCGCCGGCGGAAGAGCCGGGGGGTGCCGTCCGAGCCGGCCGGGACCGGCCAGTAGAGGGGGACCTCCGCATCGAGGCGGGCCGTGTCGGCGCCCGAGTAATCGGCCAGCCCGCCCCGCGATGCCTCGCGCAGCTCGGCGAGCACGTCATCGGGATCGGCGGGGAACTCCGCGCGATCGCGGCCCAGGCGCGTGGCCAGCGCGCTGAGCACCTCCAGGTCGGTCCAGACGCCATCAGGCGGGCGCAGCGCGCGGCGCCGGCGCAGGATCCGGCCCTCCAGGCTGGTCATCGTCCCGGACTCCTCCGCCCACTGGGTGACCGGCAAGACCACGTCAGCGAGGCGGGCGGTTTCCGACGGGACGGAATCGGCCACCACTAGCAGCTCCAGCTGGCGGAGCTTCCCGGTAACGTGGCGCGCCCGGGGGGCGGACACGGCGAGGTTGGCGCCGAAGACCAGCAGCGCCTTCGGGCCGCCCTCGGTGCCGATGGCCTCCAGGAGTTCGGCCGCGCTGCGTCCCGGGCCGGGGAGGTCGGCTTCGGGGATGCCCCAGGCGCGCGCTATGTGCGCCCGGGCCGCCGGGTCGGTGATGGAACGGTAGCCGGGCAACTGGTCGGCCTTCTGCCCGTGCTCCCGGCCGCCCTGGCCGTTGCCCTGGCCGGTCAGGCAGCCATAGCCGCGGCCGGCCGTGCCGGGCAGGCCGAAGGCCAGCGCCAGGTTGATCCACGCGCTGGCCGTGTCGGTGCCCTTGCTGTGCTGCTCGACGCCGCGCCCGGTGAGGATGTAGGCGCCGGGTGCCTCGTGCAGCAGCCGGACGGCCGCCCGCATGTCGGCGACCGCGACCCCGGTGACCCGCTCGGCTCGCTCCGGCCACCAGGCGGCCGCCCGCTGCCAGGCCGGCTCCCAGCCGGCGGTGCGCTGCCGCCGGTACGCCGCGCGGGCCGGGGTGTCCAGGTAGCCGCTGGTCCGGGCGACGTGCAGCAAGCCCAGGGCCAGGGCCAGGTCGGTACCGGGGGCCGGCTGCAGGTGCAGGCCGCCGCCGCCGAGTGCGGCCGCCGCGGTCGGGGTCCGGCGCGGGTCGATCACGATGAGCCGGGTGCCGGGCCCGGTGAGGTGGCCCATGAGCGGCGGCATCGTCTCCGCCGGGTTCGCGCCCGCCAGTACCACCAGCCCGGCCCGGCCCAGGTCGGTGACCGGGAACGGCAGGCCCCGGTCGATGCCGAACGCCCGGTTCCCGGCGGCGGCCGCCGAGGACATGCAGAACCGGCCGTTGTAGTCGACCTGGCTGGTGCGCAGGGCGACCCGGGCGAACTTGCCCAGCAGGTACGCCTTCTCGTTGGTCAGCGCCCCGCTGCCGAAGACGGCCACCGCGTCGGGGCCGTGCTCGCGCCGCAGCCGGGTGATCGTGGCCACGACGCGGCCGAGCGCCTCATCCCACGTCGCCGGGCGCGGTCCCGCTGCTATCTCCCGGGGGGACGAACGGAGTATCCCCCCGTCCCCCCCGGCCGGCTCCCGCAGCAGCGGGGTGGTGAGCCGGTCCGGTGCCCGCAGCAGTTCCGCGCTCGTCCAGCCCTTCTGGCAAAGTCCGCCCCGGTTAACCGGGAAGTCGCGGGGCGCGATCAGCGGCTCGCCCGCAGGCGTTGCGGGCAGGGAGATGGTCATCGCGCACTGGAGCGCGCAGTAGGGGCAATGCGTGGGCGTGCCCCGCGCCGCGCTCACGCTGTGTTCCTGGCTCACGCTGTGTTCCTGGCTCACGCTGTGTTCCTGGCTCACGCTGCCGCCCGCGCGGGGACCGCCGTCGCGACCGCCTGCCGCCGCCCGGCCAGGACCGTGATCGCCGCGCAGGCCGCGTAGTAGGCGAGGAAGCCGGCCAGGGCCGGCCGGGCGTTGTGCGCGTGCAGGTAGGACTGGCGGAAGGCCAGGTTGATGGCGACCCCGCCGAGACCGCCGACGGTGCCCGCGAAGGCGATGACCGTCCCCGCCTGGCGGCGGGCGCGCTGCCGGGCCGCCGCCGGGTCGGCGCCGCCGGCGATGGCCCGCTCGGCGCCCGCCGCGTAGGGGGCGCCGATCATCGCGTAGGTGGACCCGTTGCCCAGGCCGCTGAGCGCGAACAGCGCGACGAACGCCATCGTGAACAGCGGCAGCGAGTGCGCGACGGAGGCGCCGATGGCGACCGCGGTGCCCGCGGCCAGCCCGGTGAAGGCGGTCATCGTGATCCGGGCCGCGCCGAACCGGTCCGCGAGCGCGCCGCCGGCTGGCCGGGTCAGCGAGCCGAGCAGCGGGCCGGTGAACGTCAGGCCGGCCGCCTGCAGCGGGCTGCGGCCGAAGTCGTTCTGCAAGACCAGGCCGAAGGCGAAGCTGTACCCGATGAACGAGCCGAACGTGCCGATGTACAGCAGCGAGATGGTCCAGCAATGCCGGTCGCGCAGGGCGCGGGCGTAGGTGGCGCCGCCGGTGCGCGTTCCGGGCAGGTTATCCATCAGCGCGTAGCCGCAAATCGCGGCGGCCACCAGCAGCGGCAGGTAGATGACGGTGAGCGCCCGCGGGTGGCTCGTCCCCGCGACCGCGATCACCGCCAGCCCGAGCAACTGCACGGTGGCGACGCCGAGGTTGCCGCCGCCGGCGTTGATGCCCAGCGCCCGGCCCTTGGCCCGGTCCGGGAAGAAGAAGTTGATGTTGGTGGTGGACGCGGCGAAACTCCCGCCGCCCAGGCCGCTGACGGCCGCGCACGCCATGAACGCGCCCAGTGGCGCGTGCGGGTCACCCATCATGGCGGTCGCGAGGATCACCGGGACGAGCAGCGCCAGCGCCGACGCGGTGGTCCAGGTGCGCCCGCCGAACCGGGTCACCGCGTAGGCGTAGGCCGGCCGGACCAGCGCGCCGACCAGCGTGACCAGGCTGACGAGCAGGAACTTGTCGCCTTGGCTGAGCGCGAAGCCGGCCTTGGGGGTCATGAACAGCACCAGGACCGACCACAGGCTCCACACCGAGAAGCCGATGTGCTCGGCGAATACCGAAGTCCACATGTTGCGGGTGGCGACGCTCCGCCCGGTCGCCGCCCAGAAGGCGGCGTCTTCAGGTTCCCAGGCGCTTAGGCTGGCGGATCGGGTCATGGCAGGCCCTTCTGTCACTCGATGCCCTGTCTGGCTCGACACCTGTCTTGCTCGACGCACCGCCTCATTGCGATCTTCACCCGACGCTATGAGCCGGGTGTTACCTGCCCAGTGGCCGTGCGTAACGTGGCCGCAATGAAATCCTCAATTCACCCCGATGCGCGTTGTGAGATCTCCCGGCAAGGTCTCGTACGCTAGAGCCCATGGCAGGAGTGATGGCCGTGGCGAAGCGGCCCGAGACGCGCACCGCGCTGGTGCGCCGGGCGCGCAAGATAAACCGGGTCCTGGCCGAGACCTACCCGGACGCCCATTGCGAGCTGGACTTCACCAGCCCGTTCGAGCTCCTGGTGGCCACCGTCTTGTCGGCCCAGACGACCGACAAGCGGGTGAACATGACGACGCCCGCGCTGTTCGCCAAGTACCCCGGCGCCGACGAGCTCGCGGCCGCCAATCCTGAGGACGTCGAGGAGATCCTGAAGCCGACCGGGTTCTTCCGGGCCAAGACCAAGTCGGTGATGGGCCTGGCGGTCGCGCTGCGCGACCGGTTCGGAGGCGAGGTCCCGGCCAGGCTGGAAGACCTGGTGACTCTCCCGGGAGTGGGCCGCAAGACCGCCAACGTGGTGCTGGGCAACGCGTTCGGGATTCCCGGCATCACCGTGGACACGCACTTCGGCAGGCTCTCGCGGCGGTTCGGCTGGACCGACAGCGATGAGCCGGTCAAGGTGGAGCACGAAGTGGGGTCGCTCATCCCCAAGGCGGACTGGGTCCTGCTGTCGCACCGGCTGATCTGGCACGGCCGCCGGATCTGCCATGCCCGCAAGCCCGCCTGCGGCGCGTGCCCGGTCGCGGACTGGTGCCCGTCGTTCGGCCTCGGGCCCACGGACGCCGCCACCGCGGCCAAGCTCGTGAAGGCCGGTCCGTTCTCGTGACAGTGTCCGCGGGCAGCACGGCGCCGCCCGGCTGGCTGACCGACCTCGCCGCCGCGGCCTCGGCGATGCGGGTGATGCCAGTCGCCCGGCCACCGGCCAGCGGCGGCCGCAAGTCGGCCGTGCTCATCTTGTTCGGCGACGGCCCGGCGGGTCCTGACCTGCTTTTCATCCAGCGCAGCGCGGGCTTGCGGCGGCATGCCGGCCAGCCCGCCTTCCCCGGCGGCGCGCTGGAGGAAGACGAGCTCGCCGATCCGGACGGGGGCCCAGTGGCGGCGGCGCTGCGCGAGGCAAAAGAGGAAGTCGGCCTCGACCCGGCCGGGGTGGACGTCCTCGCCGTCTTGCCGGAGATGTTCATCGCGCGCAGCGGTTTCCGGGTCGTCCCGGTCCTGGCCTGGTGGCGCTCGCCGGTCGCGGTGTACCCGGTTGACCTCGGCGAGGTCGCGGCGGTGGAGCGGATCGCGGTCGCGGACCTGGCCGATCCGACCCACCGGCTCATGCTTCGGGTGCCGAGCGGCCGGCTGTCGCCGGCGTTCCGGATCGGGCCGATGCTGATCTGGGGATTCACCGCCGGCCTGGTCGACCGGCTGCTCGCCCTGGCCGGCTGGGAGCGCCCCTGGGATGCCGGGGTCGTGCGCGAACTGCCCGAAGGCGCAGCGTAATACTTGCCGCGCGCTATCACGCTCCGGCACTTGGCGGCACCGGATACGGTTGACGCGTGGGCGGTGATTTGCTTGACCTCGCGCTGATCGTCGTAGCCGCCGCGTTCGCGGTTTCTGGTTACCGGCAGGGCTTCATCGTCGGCTCGCTGAGCTTCATCGGCTTCGTCGGCGGCGCGGTGCTTGGCGCGCAGTTCGGTCCCGCCGCCTCGCGTACTCTCGTCGGCGGCCAGACCCAGCAGGACGTGGTGGCCGTGGTGCTGCTGGTCGTCGGGGCGATCATCGGGCAGTTCGTCGCGTCCTCGATCGGGACGGCGGTGCGCTCGACGATGACCGGGCGGTCGTCCACCACGGTGGACGCCATCGGCGGGTCGGCCGTCAGCGTGCTGTCCATGCTCTTGATCGCGTGGGCGATCGGATCGGTGCTCACCGCGTCCCCGTTCCCCGGGGTGGTGCAGCAGGTCAACAACTCAACCGTGCTGCACACGATGGACCGGATCATGCCGCCGCCGGCCCGCACCATGTTCTCCGATTTCCGCCGGATGCTGGCCACCGGGCCGTTCCCCCAGGTTTTCAGCGGGATCGGCGCCACCCACCTGCTCTCGGTGCCTGCCCCGGATCCCGCGGTCGTCAATTCCGCGGGGGTCAGCCGCGCGCGCGGCCGGGTCCTGAAGATCCAGGGGACCGCGCCCAGCTGTGACCGCAGCATCGAGGGCACCGGGTTCGTCTACGCGCCGCACCACGTGCTGACCAACGCCCACGTGGTCGCGGGCGTGCGGCCAGGACCGCGGGTGAGCACGCCGGACGGGGCCAGCTATCCGGCCCAGGTGGTGTACTACGACCCGCAGGTCGACATCGCGGTGCTGTACGTGCCGGGACTCAACCTTTCCCCGCTGCGGTTCGCCGGGCCCGCCAACCCCGGCGCCGACGCCGTGGTGGCCGGGTACCCGCTCAACCACGCCTTCACCGTCGGCGCGGCGCGAATCGGCCAGGTCCAGCAGGCGGAAGGCCCTGACATCTACCAGACGGGCACCGTCGACCGGCAGATCTACGAGATCCGCGCCGATGTGCGGCCCGGCAACTCCGGTGGGCCGCTGCTGTCGTCCGCCGGTGACGTCTATGGTGTCGTCTTCGCCGCCGCCGTTGGCGCCCCCGAGACCGGCTTCGCCCTCACCAGCGCCGAGGTGCAGGCCGACGCCAGGATCGGCGCTAACTCCACCACCCCGGTCTCCACCCAAGGCTGCGACTAGCGACCGAAGGCCGGGGGGCCTGGGGGCTGGTGGTTACCCCGCAGCCAAGCAGAGCAGCAGGGCTTGCGGCGGGAGGGCGGCCAGCCCGTCGCGTTCGATCCGGGCGGCCAGTTCCCCGGCCCGGGTGACGACGAACGCCACGTCGATGCCGTAGGGCAGCGGGGTCCCGGCGTGCGCCGGCGCCTCCGCCCGCGCCGCGTAGTCCCGCAGCCGGCCGGCGCCCCTGGTGAGCAGGGCAACCGCGCCGCGCTCGTTCCCCCGCCGGGCGTGAGTCAGGCCGACGGCGACCTGGGCCAGGCCCTGCCACAGGTCGCGCTCCGGGCCAGGGGCACTCTTCCAGGCATCCTCGAAGATCTCGTGCGCCTGGAACGGGTCGCCTTCCAGCAGCAGGCTCCCGCCGATCC
>JAICUO010000734.1 GCA_025935815.1 Streptosporangiaceae bacterium | reverse complement strand
TGACTCGGTCGGCCAGCCGTTCAACCTGGGCTCGATCGTGCGGACCGCCGCCGCGTTCGGCGCGGATTCGCTGTGGCTGTGCGGGAATACCCCCGATGTCTCCCACCCGTCGGTGGGAAAGGTCGCGCTCGGCACCGAGCGGTTCCTCGATCTCACCCGCGAGCCCAGCCCGGCGCTCGCGGCCAAGGCCGCCGCGGCGGCCGGGTACCGCGTGGTCGCGGTGGAACTGGCCTCCGGCGCGCTCCCGCTGGCGGAGGCGCCCCTGGACGGCGACATCTGCCTGGCGATCGGCAACGAGGACCACGGCTGCTCCCCGGCCCTGCTGGCCGCGGTGGACGCCGTGACCTATATCCCCCAGCCCAGCCGGGTCGGCTCGCTGAACGTCGCGGTCGCCGCCGGCATCGCGATGGCTGAGGTCCGCCGCCGCGAATGGGCCGACCGGCAACCTTGACCTGGGCGCCGGCGGCGGGCGGCCGGGTCGGGAGTGTCGGCGTGTACCCCCCGGGGAGGGACTGTCTTGGTGAAACACGCCCGAAACGGGATTGACGGTCCCCTTCGGCGGGAATCACGAGACGGTATCCAGTGTTGCCGATAAGGATCGCCAACCGCCTGGGAGGCAGCAGCTTATGGCCGAACGCGCACTTCGCGGAACCCGGCTCGGGGCAACGAGCTACGAGAACGACCGCAACACGGACCTGGCACCACGCCAAGACGTCCCTTTTGACTGCCCCAGCGGTCACCATTTTACCGTCCCCTTCGCCGCTGAGGCCGAGCTCCCCGCAACCTGGGAGTGTCGGATTTGCGGCGCGATGGCCTCGGCGGCCACGGGTGAGTCCCCCTCCCCCAAGAAGGTCAAGCCGCCGCGCAGCCACTGGGACATGCTCATGGAACGGCGCACCGTGGAAGACCTCGAAGCGGTCCTCGCCGAGCGCCTGGAGGTCATCAGGGAACGCCGGCTCATCGAGGGCACCGCTCCCACGCCCCTGGCGCGTCCGCATCAGCACCGGCGCAGCGCCTTATTTTCCGGGGGACACTAGCCAATCCCCCAGGCCTCCGGATAAGAGGGGGACTCCGTCCCCCGGAGCCTGCGAGCGCGGCTTGCCGCGCGAGGCCTACCGCCGCATCTTCGGCGGCAGGCCGGTGTCCGCGGTTCCCGGGTTACTTGCCCAGGCGGCTCTGAACGCCCCAGCGGAAGACGCGCCAGAAGGCCTCGCGGATGATGGCGCTGTCCATCTTGGACACGCCGCGCTCTCGCTCGACGAACGTGATCGGCACTTCCACGATCCGCAAGCCAGCCTTGATGATGCGCACCGTGATGTCCACCTGGAACGAGTACCCGGTCGACTCGACGTTGGACAAGTCGATGCGCTGCAGGGTGCTCGCCTTGTAGGCGCGGTACCCGCCGGTCGCGTCCTTGACGCTGAAGCCGATCATGACCCGGGTGTAGATGTTGGCCCCGCGGGACAAGACCTCGCGCTTCTTGGGCCAGTTGACGACCTTCCCGCCCGGCACCCAGCGGGACCCGATCACGCCGTCGGCCCCGTCGGCCACCGCGGCGAGCAGCCTGAGCAGGTCCTCGGGCCGGTGGGAGCCGTCCGCGTCCATCTCGACGATCACGTCGTAGCCGCGCTCCAGGGCCCAGGTGAACCCGGCGAGGTAGGCCTTGCCCAGCCCCGCCTTCTCGGTCCGGTGCATGACGTGCACGTGGGGATCGGCCTCAGCGAGCTTCTCAGCCAGGTCGCCCGTGCCGTCCGGGCTGTTGTCGTCGACGACCAGCAGGTCCGCGTCTGGCGTCGACTCCCTGATCCGCCCCGCCATGATCTCAAGGTTCTGCCGCTCGTTGTAGGTCGGCATCACGATGAGCACTCGACCGGTGGCTGAAGCCGGCTGCGTCATTACTTGCGTTCACCTTTCCCATGTCCAGCGGAAGGGGACCCAGGTGGCGCCTCGGGCCAGAGTCCCGACTCGCCGGCGACGAGCCTGGCTCCGTTATCTACTGAGCCACCCGGGGCCCCTTCCAGGCCCAACCCCTTGTCCAAGCCGGACATGCGCGCCGGCCCGCTCGCTCACCACGACCCGGCTGTCGAAGGCTGGCTGCCCTCGCCCCCTACCAGTCGCCGCGTCCATGCTACGCGCCAGCCAGTCCGGCCGGTGAAACCGGCGGGACTGTGGCTGAAAACTTACCGCCGATCCAGCCAATGTCAACCTGGAGGTCAGCCGGAGTGGCTAGGTGGGTATAGAGGTGACTACGCAGAGCGCGAAAATGACTACACTGAGCTCTTATGAAACTCAGGGTAACTGGGGGGGCTGCTTTGGGTAAGGTATCAGGAACCAGCACGCGATGGCGACGGAAGCCGGCATTCACCAGCGGAATCGCCGCCAGCGCCAGCGTCTTTATCGGCGGCACTGCCTTGATCGCCGGCACTGCCTTGATCGCCGGCACTGCCTTGATCGCCAGCACTGCCTTGATCGGCGGCTGCACTACCAGCCCGCCCTCGCACCCGGCGGGCACGGCCCCTGCGGCCGCCAGGCCGGCGGCTCCCGCGCCGCCCGCGCGTGTGGTGGCGGTCAGCCCCGCTCGCGGCGCTACCGGCGTCAACGGCACCCAGCCGATCCAGGTCACCTACAGCAAGCCGCTGCCGGCCAGCCCGCCGCTCCCCCGGATCTCCCCCGCCATCCCGGGTACCTGGCTGGTGGACGGCACCGTGGCGCTCTTCACGCCCGCCGCCGGCTTCCCCCCCAAGACGAAGGTCACGGTCTCCATTCCGGCCGCCATAGGGACTGCCACGACCGTGCCCGCCAGTGCCTTGACCGAGTCCTTCACCACCGCGCCCTACTCCACGCTGCGCCTGCAGCAGCTGCTGGCCGAGCTCGGTTACCTGCCGCTGACGTGGACCCCGGCCCCCCGCTCGGCCATCGACGCGACCAGCCCGGCGCAGCAGCTAGCCGCCGCCTACGACCCCCCGGCCGGCGCGTTCACCTGGGCGGCCGGGGGGTGGCCCCGCTCGCTGCGCTCATTCTGGACGGCGGGCACGCCCAACACGATGACCCGCGGGGCCATCACCGGCTTCGAGGCCGACCATGGCCTGCCCACCGACGGGGACGCGGGCCCGGTCGTCTGGCGGGCCCTGCTGAAGGCCGCCGCCGCCGGGCAGGCCAACCCGCACGGCTACAGCTACGCCATCGCCCGCGAGGGCATGCCGGAGACGCTGACCATCTGGCACGACGGGACGCGGGTGTTCCATAGCCTGGCCAACACCGGCATCGGGATCGCGCCGACGCCCCTCGGCACGTTCCCCGTTTATGAGAAGCTGCCGTTCCAGATCATGTCGGGCACCAACCCGGACGGCTCGCACTACGCCGACCCGGTGAGGTGGGTGTCCTACTTCTCCGGCGGCTCGGCCGTCCACTACTTCGACCGCGGCTCCTACGGGTGGCCGCAGAGCCTCGGCTGCGTCGAGCTGCCCTACAGCGCGGCCAGGCAGGCCTACCCGTACCTGCCCTACGGGACGCTGGTGACGGTCATCCGCTTACCCGCCGTCGCCCTCGCTGGTGTCTTCCAGCCAGCGGGCGACCTCGGTGTGGTCCGCCCCGGCGGGCAGCCCGCTGGCGGCCCGCCGCCCCATGGCCACCGAGGCCGCGGCCAGCCGCGATCCGGCGCCGAAGTCCCGCGCGGCCCCCCGCCCGATCAGCATGTCGT
>JAICUO010000138.1 GCA_025935815.1 Streptosporangiaceae bacterium | reverse complement strand
GGCGTAGAAGCCCGCGTAGCCGCCGCCCACCACCACGATCGTTCGCATGGGTCCTCTGTTCTCTCGCAGTCACCCCTTAGGACCAGGCAGCCTCCGGGTTTGTGACACGGTGCCCTGGTGACACGGTGCCCTGGTGGCACGGTGCCCTGGTGGCACGGTGCCCTGGTGGCACGGCGCCCTGGTGACACGGCGCCCTGGTGACACGGCGCCCTGGTGAGACGGTGCCGTCAGGCCGGTCGGCTGATCGCCCGCCAGCAGGCGGCGGCGATCTCCTCGAGCTGGTCGCCGGTCAGCTCGGTCCCGCTGGCGGCGAGCCGCACGGCGGGGCTGAGCCCGAGCTCGTAGGTCACCTCCAGCGGCAGCGGCAGCAGCACGGCGGCGACCGCGGGCGTCGCCGCGTGCGCGACCAGCGGGTCGCCGGCCGCGATCGCGGCCGCGTGGGCGTCGCCGCGGTAGGGGGAGTGGTCGACCTGCAGTAGGAAGCGGGCGTGATCGGGGTTCGCGGCCAGGTGGCGGTACATGGCCAGCCAGATGCCGCGAAACTGGGCGCCCGGCTCCGCGTCCGCGTCCAGGCCGGCCAGGGCGGCCGCGCCGAGCCGGGCCTTCGTCTCGCAGTAGGCGGCCAGTACCAGCTCGCCCTTGGACGCGTAGTGCGTATAGGCGGTGCCGGTCGCCACGCCGGCCTCGCCGGCGACGGCGCTCATCGACGCGCCGTGAAACCCGTTGCGCGCTACCAGCGTGCGCAGCGCGTCGCGCACCGCGGCGGCCCGGTCCAGCGGGATCGTCATGCGGCCGTCGCGCGCAGGCCGATCGCCACGCCGGTCTCGCGCTCGGAGACCCGCCACAGCGCGGCGATCGCCTTGTCCATGTCCATCTTGCGCAGGATCGGCTTGCGCACGGGCGGCCCGCTGCTGACGTACAGCGGGCCGTAGAACTCGCCGTTCTTCGCGGCCGGGTCGGTCGCCGCCCGCAACTGCGACAGCGCGCCGTCGGCGGCGGGCATCCCGGTGCGGCGGGCGAGCATGTGGAAGAACCGCTGGCTGGTGCCCCCGCCGCTTTGCTGCACGCTGACCGCCTGCAGGTCGGTGTTCGACAGCCCGGGGTGCGCGATCAGGCTCGCGGGGTCGGCGCCGGCCTCCTCCAGCTCGCGCGCCAGGCCCAGGCCGAAGTGGAAGTTCGCGAGCTTGGCCTGGCCGTAGGCGCGCCATGGCCGGTAGTGCCCGTCCAGGTGCGGGTTGGCCGGGTTGACGGCGCGCCCCATGTGATGGGCGGTGCTGGTCACGGTCACGATCCGCGCGGCGGGCGCCCGCAGCAGCGCCGGCAGCAGCAGCGCGGTCAGCGTCCAGTGTCCCAGGTGGTCCACGCCGAATTGCATCTCGAACCCGTCGACGGTCTTGGCCTGGGAGATCCCCATTACCCCGGCGTTGTTGACCAGCAGGTCGATGCTCGGATGCGCGGCCGCGATCTGCCCGGCCGCCGCGCGCACCAACGCCTGCGACGCGAGGTCCAGCGCCACCAGCTCCAGCGCGGCATCCGGCACGCTGGCCCGGATCGACTCGACCGCGGCCGCCGCCTTCTGCTGGTTGCGGACCGCCATGACGACGTGCGCGCCGTTGGCGGCGAGCTGCCGGGCGGTCTCCAGCCCGAGCCCGCCGTTGGCCCCGGTCACGACGGCCACCCGGCCGTGCTGGCCGGGGATGTCCGCTGCGCTCCAGCTCACGATGACCCCCCTTGAGTGAATGTTCATTCGGGCGTCTCGACAGTATCATGAGCCGCCTGCGGGGGCGCAGGCTCGCGCCCCCGGGGGGCAGAGCGCGTTACCGCCGGGTCATCGACAGGCGTGCGGATTCGTTACGGCGCCACCGTGTCGTGGCTGAGCCAGGGGTCGCCGGCCTTGAAGGCCCGGATGTCAGGGATGCGGTGGTCGCTCACCTTCGCGACCCACTCCGGGTCGCCGATCTGGCTGCGGCCGACCGAGACCAGGTCGAAGTCGCCGCGGTCGAAGCGGCGGACCAGCTCGGCGATCCGGCTCGCGCCGGTCGGGTTGCCTTCCTGGCCGTCCAGCGAGGCCATCACGTCGATGTCGAGGCCCACGCTGCCCACGGCGATGACCGGCGCGTCGGTGAACGACTTCACCCAGCCCGCCAGGCCGAGGTCCGAGCCTTCCCACTCGGGCAGCCAGAAGCGCCGCGTCGAGGCGTGGAAGATGTCGGCTCCCGCCGCGCGCAGCATGGGGATTAGCTGCCCGAGCTCGTCCGGCTCGCTGACGATCTTCGCGTCGTAGTCGGACTCCTTCCACTGCGATATGCGCACGGAGATGACGAAGTCAGGCCCGGTCGCCGCGCGCACCGCCTGCGCCACCTCGGCGACGAACGTCGCCCGGTCGGTGATCGAAGGCCCGCCGTAGCGGTCGGTGCGCAGGTTGGTCCCCGGCCACAGGAACTGGTCGAGCAGGAAGCCGTGGGCCGAGTGCAGCTCCACGCCGTCGGTGCCGATCTCCTGGGCGTCCAGCGCGCCCTGGACGAACGCGCGCTTGAGGCTGTCCAGCTCCGCCTGCGTCGCGGCCCGGCCGAACGTCTCGCCCGGATGCGACAGGCCCGACGGGCTGAGCGCGACGAAGTCCGGGTTGCTTTCCGCGTCGCCGCCGTAGTTGACCGCGCCCTGGTGCCACAGCTGCAGGAACATGGCGCCGCCGGCCTCGTGGACGCCGGCCACGCAGGCCCGCCACGCCTCGCGCGTGTCGGGCGAGATCCGCGCGAACGTGGGGTTCTTGGTGGCGCTCGGGTGATCGACGGCGCAGGACTCGGAGATGACCAGCGAAACGCCGCCCAGCACGCGGCGGCGGTAGTACTCGCGCAGCCGCTCGTCCGGCGCGCCGTCCGCGCACCAGTAGCGCTGCATGCCCGGCATGACGAACCGGTTCCGCAGCGTAAGGCCGCGGACCTGGAGCGGCTGGAGAAGCGGGGTTATGTCGTAATCGACTGCCTCGGTCGTGGACTCATCAAGCTCGGTCACGTGCTCTCCCTCTGCCACCCACTGCCGGACCGGTGCGGATTCAAGTATCTGCTGGTGGGTGGCTGGCCGCCATGCGCTCCTACTCCAGGCTTGCCGCCTCATTCTTGGTTACGGCACCAAACCTGCCAACCCGAATCCGGCTGAACCGGCCGTCACTGCCGATGTCGTAGTGCAGCAAGCCGGTCAGCCGCACGACCTCGCGTCCGGCGGCACGACGGCGGCGAAGCCGATCCGGCTCGCGGTCCAGGAGCAGGTCCGGCTGCTGCGCGACGCCGCCGCCCACTGCCCGCGCGCGCAGTGAACCGGGGGGCGAACTAACGGCTGCGGCCCCCGATGCCGATGAAGCGTACGAGGGCCCCCGTCCCCCCGCCCCCCCGTCCCCCCGCCCCCGCCCTCCCGCGTTCCCGCGTGATCACCTGCGAGTGGCGTTCCTTATGCGGCTATTCGCGGCATAACTAACGGCACTCGGCCTCGGAGGGCATTCTGGCGCGAAATGCCGCAGGTACTTAACTCGGTGCCACTGGTGCAGGTGGGGCGCATGAGGCTAGGGATTTATTAATGGCATGATGCGTGTGACACGTGCCTCACCCACGCGGTAGCCCGCGCCGCAGAAAGAAGTCCCAATGAGCATTTCCGGAAAGTCCATTGCGGCGTGTTTCCGCCGCCGCGGCCGGCTCACGCTGCCTGTGGCCCTCGCGGCGATTGCGCTCACGATTCCGGTAGCGTCGGCCGCCGCCGCGACCGGCCCGCAAGTCATCGCGACCGCCGCGGTCGGCGGCGGGCCCCTCGCGGTGGACGTCAACCCGCTGACCAACACCATCTACGTCGTCAACAGCGGCGACAACACGGTGTCGGTCATCAACGGGGGGACCAACGCGGTCACCACGACGATCCCGGTCGGTGCCGCCCCGCACGGCGTGGCGGCCGACGTGGTCAACAACACCATCTACGTCGCGAACGTCCTCAGCAACACGGTGTCGGTCATCAACGGGGGGACCAACGCGGTCACCGCCACCATCCCGGTCGGCGGTAACCCGGCCAGCGTGGCCGTCAACGAGCTATTCGATGCGATATACGTCACCAATTTCGCCGATGACTCGGTATCGGTGATCAACGCGCTTACGAACCACGTCACCGCGACCATCCCGATTGGCACCACCGTGAGCGGGGTAGTGGCTGACCCGCTAACGGGCGCTGTGTATGTAGCCCTCCCGGCCGCCAACGCGGTGGCGATGATCAACGGCCTCACAAACCACGTCACCGCGACCATCCCGGCCGGAAACGCGCCCTTTGAGGTAGCGATTAACTCGGCGACAAACACCATCTACGCTTCCAACAACGGCGACAGCACGGTGACGGTGATCGACGCATTTACGAACCACGTCACCGCGACCGTCGCGGTCGGCTTCAGCCCGTTCGGGGTAGCGGCCAACTCGGTGACCGGCAATGTCTATGTCGCCAACATCGCCGCGGACACGGTGTCGGTAATCAACGGGCGGACCAACCAGGTCACCGCCACCGTCCCGACCGGCATCCGCCCGTTCGGGATGGCGGTGAACACGCTGACCGGGCGCGCCTACGTCAGCAATTCCGTCGATAACACAGTGCAGGTTATCGCCTTACCCGGCCGCACTGCCACCGGCCGCGAACGCGGCCGCATCCGGCAGGCTCATCCGCCGCCCCTGCTCGGCCAGGTCGTCGAAGGCGACCGCGCCCGGCGCGTCAACCGCCGCGCCGGCCGCCCGGTCGACGTCGAATCCCTCAGCGGGTAGCAGCGGCATCCCGGTGCGCCCGCGCAGTGACTCCGCGCTCCCAGGAGCACGGCGGTCCTGCGCGGGCCCCGCCGGGCGGCCGCCACGCAGGCCAGGCGGGGGGAAGCGCGCTCGCTGGCGCCGTCGCAGGCTCTATGGCGCCCACGATGGTGCCAGCGAGGGCACGAGGCGGGGGCAGCTTGGCGCCATCGCGGTCAGGGAGGGCGGAAGCGAGTGGTCCGGGCAGTGGATGCCGGGAGGCCTTGGCTAGGCCCGGATCCCGGTGAGGAACGCGCGCCAGGAGGCGGCCGGGATGGCGAGCCCCGCAGCCGCGCGGTCAGTAGTGTCGCGGACCTGGCGGGCGGGCCTGCCGTGCCCACGCTTGCGCGCCCTTGATAAACCGCCTGCGTAAGGCGCAGAATCGTCACACGTCTCGATTGTCCCATTCGTCCCCAGGGGGTCTCATGCGTAGCCCGCGTCGCATTCTCATCCTCACGATGGCCTCGGCCGCGGCGCTCCTCGCGCTCGCACCGACGGCTCTCGCCGATCAGGCGTTCCACACGTTGAAAGCCCCGCTGTCGGCGGCCGGCACTGCGCCACTGCACTCCGGCTGGGTCTCCGACAGCCACGCCAACGGCCCGATCATCGGCGCGCACGAGGAGTACCACGTCAACGGGGCCAGCCCGAACACGACCTACCAGGTCGTGATCCAGTTCTACCCCGGGGTCACCGGCTGCCCGGGCGGCGCCGTCGCCCTCCCGACCGCCTCGTTCACGACGAACGCCTCGGGGAACGGCAACGCGGACTGGGTCTTCCCGGGCGGACCGCCCGCTCCGGTCACGCAGAACAGCGCGATCTGGCAGCTCGTCGGCCCCGGGAACGTGGTCGCCTACCAGACTGACTGCCAGCTCGTGCTGATCGGCGGCTAGCGCGCGGCCGGAAGGGCCGTCCGGCGTAGGGTTGAACTCCGATGACCATGCGCTAGGAGGGTTTACCCATGGAGTACCGCCAGCTGGGCCGCAGTGGCTTGCGGGTGTCGGCGCTGACGCTGGGCACGATGACGTTCGGCGGCCGGGGCGGGTTCCGCGCCGTCGGCGCGACCGACGTCGAGGGCGCGCGCCGCCAGGTCGACATGTGCCTGGACGCCGGGGTGAACCTCATCGACACGGCCGACGTGTACTCCGGCGGGCTCTCCGAGGAGATCACCGGCGAGGTGGTCAAGGGCCGCCGCGACTCGCTGCTGCTGTCCACCAAGGTGCGGATGACCATGGGAGACGGCCCCAACGACGCCGGGCTGTCCCGTCATCACATCATCTCCGGCTGCGAGGCGAGCCTGCGCAGGCTCGGCACCGACCACATCGACATCTACCACGTGCACGAGTGGGACGGGCACACCCGGCTCGAGGAGACCCTGTCCGCGCTGGACACGCTCGTCGCCGCCGGGAAGGTGCGCTACCTGGCCGCCTCCAACTACGCGGGCTGGCAGCTGATGAAGGCGCTCGCGGTCGCCGACGCCCGGGGGTTCGAGCGGTTCGCGGCGCAGCAGGTCTACTACTCGCTAGAGGCCAGGGACGCCGAGTACGAGCTCGTGCCGCTCGCGGTCGACCAGGGACTCGGCATCTTGGTGTGGTCCCCGCTGGCCGGCGGCCTGGTATCCGGGAAGTACCGGCGCGACGCGTCGCCGTCGGGGCAGACGCGCCAGCTGTCCGGGGAGTGGAACGAGCCACCGGTGCGCGACCGGGAGAAGCTGTACGACACGATCGAATTGCTCGTCGACGTGGCGGGCGCGCACGGTGCCTCCCCGGCCCAGGTCGCGCTGGCCTGGCTGCTCGGCAGGCCCGCGGTGACCTCGCTGGTCATCGGGGCCCGCACCGAGGAGCAACTGCGTGACAACCTAGGCGCCGCCGCGCTCACCCTGACCGCCGACGAGCGCGAGGCCCTCGACAAGGTCAGCGCGCCGGACCTCATCTACCCGCACTGGCATCAGGCCGCCACCGCCGCCGACCGCCTCGGCCCCGCCGACCTCGCGCTGCTCGGGCCGCACATCGACGGCCGCGCGTAGCGCCGCCCGGTCCCGCCCGGCCGGCAACAGCGCGGCGCAGGCGAGCAGCGTGGTGACCGCGAAGCACGCCGGGTACCCGATGGCGCCAGCCGCCGGGCCCAGCAGCATCGGTCCCGCGCCGTACCCGGCGTCGTAGGCGAGGTTCCACAGCGCGCTGACGGTGCCGTAGGAAGACGACGGCACGCGCTCGATCATCAGCGTGAACGTCGCGCTCTCGAGAACGCCGAAGCCCGCGCCGAACACGCACAGCCCGGCGAACATCACCGCGGGGCTGTCCACCCAGATGAGGGCGGCGACGCCGGCCGCCACCGCGGCCGCCGCGGGGATCAGCAGCCGGGCCTGCCCGTAGCGGTCCCCGAAGCGCCCGGCCCACCAGCGGCTGGCGGTGGCGGCGACCGCCTGCGCCAGCAGCCCGAGTGAGGCGGCGTTGCCGGACCCGGCCAGGGCCAGCGGGAGGAATGACGCGATGATCCCGGCGGGCATCGTTGCGGCGAGGAAGACCAGGAAGGGGCGCCGCAGGCCGCCATCGCGCAGCGCGCCGCGCAGCTGGCGGGCAGCGGCGCCGGCATCGCGGGGCCGCCGGGTGAGTCCCGGCAGGCCGGGCAGTGCCAGCAGCGGGCACAGCGCGGTCACCGCCGCGATCCAGATTACCACCGGGTACCCGGCGTGCTCCGCGAGCCACACCCCGCCCGGCAGCGCCATGATCGCGGGGACGGAGGCGGCGATCCCGTCCAGCCCGAACCCCTCGCCCCGCCGGTCGGCGGGCACCACCTCGGCCACCAGGACTCCGCTGGCGACGCCGGTGAGGCCGAAGCCCAGGCCCCGTAGCACGCTGACCGCCATGACCATCACCAGCTGACCGGAGCCGAGCAACGCCAGGGCCGGCGCTCCGAGCAGCACGGCCCCCAGGCCCAGCACCATCCGGCCGCCGTGCCGCCGGATCAGGCTGGGCGCGACCAGCTCGGCCACCACGGCCGACAGCAGCAGGGCGCCCGTCGCCAGGCCCGCGCCGGCGGCCGCGCCGCCCGACGCGCGGACGTACAGGGGAGTGACCGACAACAGCACGTAGAAGCTGGTCAAGGTCACGAACGTGGACAGCAGGACGCGAGCCAGCCCCCCGGTCAAGAGCCGCGCCCGCGGCTGGCCAGCGGCGGCGGGGAGGCAGGCGGTTTCCGCGGAGATCATGGAGGTCATGAACCGAACCTAAGCGGCAACCGGACCTGCGATAAGGTCCAATTCCATGACCATTCAGTGGGCCGGTTTGAGCCCGGAACTGCTCATCCAGCTTGACCGCGACCGCGAGCAGCCACTCCGGTCCCAGCTGGAGGCGGCGATCAGGAGCGCGATCCGGGAGGGCCGCCTCGCCGCTGGCGAGCGGCTGCCGTCATCCCGGGAGCTGGCCCGTGACCTCGGCGTCTCCCGGGGCCTGGTCCAGGAGTGCTATGGCCAGCTCCTGTCCGAGGGCTACCTCGACAGCCGGGTCGGCTCGGCCACCCGGGTCGCCGGGGGAGCAGTCTCGATGCCGGCCAGCGCGGGACCGGCCAGCGCGGGACCGGCCAGCGCGGTATCGGTCACGGATCCCGCCGCCCCCGCCTTCCGGAAGTCCCCGCGTCCCCCGCTCATCGCGGACTTCAGGTCAGGCGTCCCTGACCTGGCCAGCTTCCCGCGGGGGGACTGGGCCTGGGCGACCCAGCAGGCGTGCCGCACGACGGCCAGCGCCGATTTCGACTACGGGGACCCCCGCGGAAGCGACTCCTTGCGCCAGGTCCTCGCCGGGTACCTGCGGCGGGTGCGCGCGTCCGCCGCCGGGCCCGAGGACCTCATCATCTGCACCGGCTACGCCCAGGGGCTGGCCCTCGTCCTGCGCGTCCTGGCCGGCCGCGGCATCCGCACGGTGGCCTTCGAAGATCCCGGCTACGGCACCGATGACATCAGCGCTACCGTGCGCGCGGCGGGAGTCAGCGCCGTCCACGTCCCGGTCGACGGCAACGGCCTGGACGTGGCCGCCCTGGCCGCCAGCGGCGCCCGGGCCGTGGTCGCCACCCCCGCGCACCAGTCGCCCACGGGCGTGGTGCTGACGCCCGAGCGCCGCCACGCGCTGGTCGAGTGGGCACGGCGCGGCGACGGGTACCTCATCGAGGATGACTACGACTCCGAGTTCCGCTACGACCGGGAGCCGGTCGGCATGGTGCAGGGCCTGGCCCCCGACCGAGTCTTCGCCATCGGCACGGTCAGCAAGGCGCTGGCCCCGGCACTCCGGATCGGCTGGGTGCTGGCGCCCGCGGCGCTCACCGGCGCCGTCGCGCAGGAGAAGGAGATCGCCGACCGCGGCACTCCCGTCCTGGACCAGCTGGCGCTGGCGCTGCTCCTGGAGTCCGGCCGCTATGACCGGCACCTGCGCCGCATGCGGGCGGTCTACGCCCGGCGGCGGGCCGCGCTCGCGGACGCCCTCGCCAGCCACTCGCCGCGGGCCCGGCTGACCGGGCTGGCGGCCGGCTTCCATGGCGTCCTGCACCTGCCCGGGCCGGCCGACGAGCAGGCGGTCGTCGACGCCGCGCGGCACCGCTCGGTCGGCCTGTACCCGATGCGCTCCTACCGGTCCGGTAGCTCGCCGGCCCCTCCGCAGCTCGTCCTCGGCTTCGGCAACGTCAGCGAGCACGCCGTGCGGGCCGGCATCGCGGCCGTCGCGGACCTGCTCGGCTGAGTCGCGCATGGATGCCTCGACGATGAGTGCCCCGTGAGCCGCTCGGCGCTCGCCGCCGGCCTGGTGGCGGTCGGCTTGTGGGGGCTGGCCCCGGTGGCCACCCGGGCGGCCGTTGGTCACCTGTCCCCGCTGCCAATGCTCACGATCCGGATGCTGGCCGCCTCCCTGCTGCTGGCGCCCTGGGCCGGGCCAGCGCTCCGCGGCCGCACGGCCCGGCAGGCGGGCCGGCTGGCCGCCGCCGGGCTGCTCGGCCTGGTCGGCTACAACCTCCCGGTCGCCGTCGGGCTGCAGTGGCTGCCCGCCGCCCCGGCTGGCCTGCTGCTGGCCACCGAGCCGGTCTGGGTCCTGCTGATCGGCCGGGTCTTCCTCGCCGAGCGCGGCGGCGTCCGGCCCTGGATCGGCAGTGCCGTCGCGCTGGCCGGGGTGGCCGCGCTGGCCGGGCCGCAAGCCTTCGCCGCCAGCACCAGCGGCGGCTACCATGCCCTGGCCGGGATGGCGGCGGTGCTCGCCGCGGCGATGGCGTTCGGGGCTTACACGATCGTGTTGCGGCCGCTCAGCGCCGAACTCGGGGCCGTTCCCGCGACCGCGGCCTCCGCGGTCGCCGGGACGTTGCCCTACCTCGCGCTCTCCCCGCTGCTGACCCGGGCCGGACTGGGGCACCTCGACGCGGCGGCGTGGGCGGAAATCGCCTTCCTCGCCATCGGCAGCACGGCGGCCGGGATGCTGCTGTGGAACGTGGCCGTCCTGGCGGGCGGTGCCGCACAGGTTAGCACGCTGCTCTACCTGGAGCCGGTGATCAGCGTGCTCGGCGCGGCGGTCTTCCTCGGCGAGCGGCCGGGCCCCGCCACGATCGGCGGCGGCCTGCTCATCCTGGCCGGGGTGGCCATCGCCAGCGTCCGCGTCACGCCCCCAGGAAGCGGATCACCTCGCCGGCCAGCCGCTCGCCGGCGTCCTCCTGAAGGAAGTGGCCGGCCCCGGAGATGACCGGGTGATCGCGGCCGGCCGCGCCGGGCACGGCCGCGCGCAGTACCGGGCCCATTCCGCTGGTGATGGGGTCACCGTCGGAGAACGCGCACAGGAACGGCTTGTCCCAGCGGGCGAGGGCCGCCCAGGCCGCGCGGTTGGCCGCGCTGGCCGGGTCGTCCGGGCGGGTCGGCACGATCAGCGGCATCGCGCGCGGGCCCGCCTTGTAAGCCTCATCTGGGAACGGGGCGTCGTAGGCGGCCCGCTCGGCCGGCGTCAGGGTGCGCCGGCAGCCGCTTTGCACGAGCCTGCCGATGTCCAGGTCCGGAGCCCGCTCCACGGCCCGCCGGAAGGTCCACCACACCTGCGGCATGTCCTGGTCGCCGGTGGGCAGGCCGGTGTTGGCCGCCACGACGGCGGCGAACCGGTCCGGGTGCTCGGCGACCAGCCGCAGCCCGAGCAGCCCGCCCCAGTCCTGGCCGACCAGCGTCACCTCCCGCAGGTCAAGGGCGTCAAAGGCAAAGGAGCGCATCCACTCAACGTGACGTGCGAAGCTGTGATCGGTCACCCCCGCGGGCTTGTCGGAGCGGCCGAACCCGGGCATATCGGGTGCGATGGCCCGCAGCCCGGCCCGCGCCAGCACCGGCAGCATGCTCCGGTACAGGTATGACCAGCTCGGCTCGCCGTGCAGCAGCAGTACCACGGGGCCGTCGGCCGGGCCGTCGGCCACGTAGCCCATCCGCAGCGCGGACTGGCCGTCCCCGGCCGGGACCTCGGCGTACCGAGGCTCGTAGGGGAAGCCGGGCAGGTCACCAAACCGGTCGTCAGCGGTCCGCAGCAGGCGCATGTGCTCACCGTACGGGAACGTTCCAGTCCCCGGGAGCCCATAGGGTATGACCGTGCCAGACGTCGGATCGAGGGTTCTCACCAGCGCTTCCTGGGCAGTGGCGGGCGGGCTCGCCGCCTGGGCGGCGGCCAGGCTCGCCGCTGCCGATCGCGTGAAACGCATCGAGGCTCCGCTAGCGCCGTTGCTGTCGTTCACCCCGCAGGCGACCGTGGCCGCGCAGGCGACCGCGCTGGCCCTGGGCCTGGCCCGGCGACGAGGGCCGGCCGCGACGGCCGCGCTCAGCGCCGCGGCGCTGGCCATGACGATGCGGCCGCGCGCGGCCCGGCGGCCGCAGCCGCCCGCCAGCGGGCCGGCGCTGCGGGTGCTCACCGTCAACCTGCTCTGCGGACGGGCCGACGCCGACACGGTCGTCGCCCTAGTCCGCCAGACCGGCGCGGACGTGCTCTTCCTGCAGGAGCTGACCGGCGACGCGGTCACCCGGCTGAAGCAGGCCGGGCTCGGTGACCTGCTGCCTGAGCAGGCAACCGAGGTGCGGGGCGGTGCGCGCGGCTCGGGCATCTACGCCCGCTTCCCGCTGCGCGAGGGCGTGGCCGTGGCGCCGGTCCACGCGGCGCAGCCCTCCGCGGTGCTGGAGTTGCCCGGCGGGCAAGGGGTGGAAGTGATCTGCGTGCACCCGCACCCGCCGAAGCCGCCGTCGTCACGCGGCGTCGCCCGCTGGCGTCAGGAGCTCGCGGTGCTGCCCCCGCCCGGGAAGCTCCCGCGGATCGTGGCCGGGGACTTCAACGCCACCCACGACCACGCCGTGTTCCGCCGCGTGCTGCGGCTTGGCTACGCCGACGCCGCGCTGGAAGCCGGGGACGCGCTTACCCCCACCTGGGGACCGGCCGGGAAAGTGGCGGTCATCACCATCGATCACGTGCTGGTCGACCGGCGCTGCGCGGTGCTGGCCAGCTCGGTGCACGCCGTCCCGGGCACCGACCACCGGGCCGTCTACGCGGAGGTCCGGCTCCCGGGGGCGTAGAGTGGAGGCGGCGTTCGGGGCGCCTCCGGTCCGCGGACAGGGCTGAGCCCACCCGGTGTTGACATAGTGAGCAGCCTGGCCATCGTGCCTCCTTTCTGCCTGATGTAGCGGACCGCGGGCGATGAAAGGAGGTCGCCATGGCGACCGCGCGTCTCCCCGATGACCCCAGCTTCGAACAGCTCCGCAAGCAGGCCAAAGACCTACGTGACCTGAGCCGGGCCGACGGAGAACGCGGGCAGGGGGCTTTGGGCCTGGTGGCCGCCCATCACCCGGACGGGCCGCACCCCGTGTCGCTGGCCGGCGCCCAGCTCGTCGTGGCCCGGCACTACGGCTTCGCGTCGTGGGCCAGCCTCAAGCGTCACGTCGCCACGATCGAGCACTACCGCCGGACGCCCGACGAGGTGACCAGCGCGGGCACCCCCGCCGATGAGTTCCTCATGCTCGCGTGCCTGCGCTACGGCGGCGACGACATCCCCTCCCGCTGGCAAGCGGCCGCCCGGCTCCTGACCGAGCATCCCGAGCTCACCTGCGCGTCGGTCCACGTGGCCGCCGCGGCGGCCGACGTCGGCGCGCTGTCGGCGCTGCTCGCGCGGGACCCGGCCCTGGCCAGGGCCGAGGGCGGGCCTTACGGATGGGAACCGCTCTTGTACCTCGCCTACGCGCGCCACGATCCGGCGATCAGCGAGACCGCGACCGTCCGCGCCGCGCGGCTGCTAATGGACCACGGCGGCGACCCGAACGCCGGGTACCTGTGGCACGGGCTCACGTCCCCGTTCACCGCCTTGACCGGCGCCCTTGGCAGCGGGGAAGGTGACCAGCCCGCGCACCCGCACGGCCTTGCGCTAGCCCGGGCGCTGCTCGATGCCGGGGCCGACCCCAACGACAGCCAGGCCCTGTACAACCGGCAGTTCGGCCGCGACGACAGCCACCTGGTGCTGCTGTTCGAATACGGCCTCGGCCGCGGTGACGCAGGCCCATGGCGCGCGCGGCTCGGTCAAGCGGCCGACTTGCCCCATGACCTCCTGCGCCGGCAGCTGTGGTGGGCCATCACGCATGACATGCGCGACCGGGTGGCTCTGATCGCCGGGCAGGGAACCGACGTCCGCGCGCCCTTCCAGGTGCCTGACGGCAGTCCCTTCTGGCTGCGCAGCGCGCAGGCGAGGACGCCCGCGGAAGTGGCGGCGCTGTGCGGCTGCCCCGCCGTGCTGGACTGGCTGGTGGAGCACGGCGCCGCCCCGCCCGCGCTCGACGGCGCGGACGGCCTCATCGCCGCCGCCCTCGCCGGCGACCGCGCCGGGGCCAGCCGGCTGCGCCAGCATGCCGGGCAAGCCCGCGCCCAGCGCCCGGGACTCATCGCGTGGGCCGCCGCCCGGCGCGCCTGGGACGCGATCCCGCTGCTGGCCGAGCTGGGGTTCGACGTGAACGCCCGCGGCCGCGCCGACGCCCCGGTGGAGCAGGAATGGGAGACCGCGCTGCACGCGGCGGCCGCGCACGGCGACCTCGCCGGCGCCCGGCTGCTGCTCGGCCTCGGCGCCGACGCCGGAATCCGCGATGCCCGCTTCGACGCCACCCCCCTGGGCTGGGCCGAGCACTTCCACCAGGACGCCATGGCCGGTTTCCTGCGGCCCCTGACCCGGGCCTGAAGGCGACTGGAGAAGCCGTGGGATGCCGTCCGCATACCCGGACGGCGTCCGCGCGGACTGTGGCAAGTGAAGACTTTGTGCATGGGGAAGACTTTTCATCGTATGCGATGAAAAACCTTCGAGAATCGAAAACTCTTCGGGATAGCACGGCCCGTGCGGGGGATCGGCCGCCTGTTCCGCGCCACCTGACAAATCCCTTGTGACCAGTGGCCACTCCATCATGACCAGCGGCCACGGGCGCGTTAGCCTCACAGCAGCCGCTCGC
>JAICUO010000720.1 GCA_025935815.1 Streptosporangiaceae bacterium | reverse complement strand
GCCCGGCGCAGTGTTCAGGGGGCCAGCGGCCGCGCGGCGCCGCCCCGCCGAGATCGCGCACGCGACCATCGCCAGGAAGACGGCCATCCCGGCCAGGATGTAGGCGTTCCCGGTCAGCAGCCACAGGCCGTGCCAGTGGTATTCAGCGAACGACGGCTGGTCGCCATGCTCCACGTACAGGATCGGGTTGGTGTTCGGCGGCGCCCAGAGGACGCCGAGGGAGAACCGGCCGAGATTGCGGGCGCTCTCCCACATCGCGTCCGGCCACGCCCCGAAGGCGACCAGGAGCCCGGCCGCCAGCCCGGTCAGCGCCCACGCCCGCCGGCGGGCCTGCCGCCAGTACCGCGCGGCGTACGCGACGGCGGCCGCGAAGCCCGGGGCGACCCAGACCCAGTGGTGGTCCCAGCTGATCGGCGAGACCAGCAGCCCGGTGAGCGCGGTCACCAGCAGCGCGGGCACCTCATGGCCGGCCCGGGCCAGCAGCGCCGCCGCCGCGATCCCCAGGGCCAGGGCCACCGCGGCGGCGACCGCCCAGTACGGCGTGCCGGCGGCGATACTGCCGGCCAGCCGGGTGATGACGGCGCGCAGCGACTGGTTGCCCGCCCATCCGGTGAAGCCGGTCCGGTCGCCTTTGAGGAACACCCCGTGCAGCCACCAGGTGGCCGAGTCGGCGGGCAGCACCGCGAAGCCGATCGCGACGGTCGCGCCGAACCCGGCCAGGCACGCCACCGCCTCCCGGAACCGGCGGGTGGCCAGCAGGTAGGGCACGAACACCAGCGGCACCAGCTTGATCCCGGCCGTGACCCCGGTCAGCGCGCCCTTCCACCAGCGGGCCCGGCCCGCCCTGGTCTGGCCGGGCTGGCCCAGGTCCCAGATGATCGCCGCCATCAAGATCAGGTTGACCTGGCCCAGGTTGATGGTCCGCAGCACCGGCTGCGTCCACAGCACCGCGCCCGCGCAGGCCAGCGTCACCCCCGCCCGCACTCGGCGGTCGGACCTTAGCCGCGCGTCCAGGTAGCCCCGCCCGGCCTGGCTGCCGAGCGCCCCGACGGTGAACCACAGCGCCGCTACCAGGGCCGCGATGCTGACCACGACGGACGCGGTGACCAGGGCCCCCTCCGGCAGGAACGAGGCCAGCGCGAAGGCGACCGCCGCGAACGGCGTGTAGGTGAACTTCAGCGCGAGGTCGCTGTAGCCGCCCCAGTCATACAGCGGGGACGCCGCGTGCGGGTCGTAGTACGGGGCGACGCCCCGCGCGATCAGCCCGCCGTCCCGGTAGACGGTCAGGTCGACCGGCAGCACCGCGGTGTAGGCGGGACCCAGCCGCCAGTAGATGACCCAGCCGGCCAGGGCAGCGGCGAACACCGCGACGCCGGCCAGGAGTGCTTTCACGCGGTTAAAGATAGCCGCCTAAAGATGGCCACCGCGACGAGTCCTACCGCCTGTCGTACATACTGGGTCCATGAGCGTCGCGGGTCTCGTCGGTTCTGGTCCCCTGCTGCTGGCCATTCCGGTGGCCGCGGCGGCCGGGGCCGTCACGTTCCTGTCTCCCTGCTGCCTGCCGCTCGTCCCCGGCTACCTGTCCTTCATCACCGGCATGAGCGGCGCGGACGCATCCCAGGACAGCCCTGCCGAGCCCGCCCCGGTCGACGACCGCCCGCCGGGGAGCACGGTGGCGACCCGCACCCGCCCCGCGCGCGCCCGGCTGGCGACCCCGGACCGCGGTCGCGCCCTGGCGGGCACGATGCTGTTCATCCTGGGGTTCTCCGCGGTGTTCGCGACCTACGGCACGCTGTTCGGCGGCCTTGGCCAGCTGCTGCGCGGGCACGGCCAGGAGACGCTCACCCAGGTGCTCGGCGGCCTGACGATCCTGCTCGGCCTGCTGTTCGCCGGGGCGTTCGAGCGGTTCTCCTTCACCGGCCGGATCATCCGGCCGTCGGTGGCCCCGCGCGCCGGGCTGGCCGGGGCGCCGCTGCTCGGGGTGCTTTTCGGCGTCGGCTGGTCACCGTGCATCGGGCCGACCCTGAGCGCGGTCATGGGGCTGTCGGCGGTGTCCGGCACCGCCGCCCGCGGCGCGTTCCTCGCCTTCGTCTACGGCCTCGGGCTCGGGCTCCCGTTCCTGCTGGTGTCGGTCGCCTTCCAGCGGATGATGCGGATGCTGGCGTTCTTCCGCCGCAACGCCCGCCTGGTCACCCGCGTTGGCGGCGCCATGCTGGTCATCGTGGGCGTGCTGGAGGTCACCGGCGCCTGGACAGCCGCCCTGAGCTGGCTGCAGACCCACTGGGTCAACGGGTACGAGTTGCCGCTCTAACGGGTGCGCGCGGCCGCCTTCGCCTTCGTCTGCACCTTCCGGGCCTGGACGTCCCGGCGCTGGGAGGCGGACGCGACCGTGGCCGCGTTGACCAGGGCGGTCAGCAGCCGAGGGTCGTCGCCCTCCTCCGGGTGCCAGTGGACGCCGACGCCGAACCGGTGGCCCTGCAGCTCTATCGCCTCGATGACCTCATCGCCCGGTGACCGGCCGACCACGACGACGCCGGTCCCCGCCTGGTCAGGTGCCTGGTGGTGGGAGGCGGGCGCCTGCACCCGCGCGCCCAGCAGCCTGCCGAGCTGGCTGCTGGCGTCCAGCTCGATGTCGTGCGGCTGGTACTTAAGCGCGTCGGGCCGGTGGCCCGGCAGGTGCTGCACGAGCGTCCCGCCGCGGGCCACGCTCAGGACATGCATGCCGCGGCCGATCGCCAGGAACGGCATGTCGGCGTCGATCGCGGCGCGCATGAGGGCCAGCTCGAACCGGTCGCGCCGGTGCTCGGGCGGGTCGGTCTCCTCCATCCGCCCCTGCTCGTAGAGCGCGGGGTCAACATCACGGCCGCCAGTGAATATCAGCCCGGCCAGTCCCTCGACGAAGGCCCGCGCGGAATCCGGTGGAACCGGCGGCAGCATGACTGGCGCGCCCCCGGCCCGCTCGACCGCGCGGGTATAACTGACGGGCGAGATGACGGCCTCGCGGATCCAGTTACCCCAGCGAGCGGCCTCTAGCTCACTGGTGAGCCCAATGATCGGCCGACCCATCCGCTCCTCCTGCCACACGTACATTGCTGTGGCCCGTCTTGCCGCATTTGAACTATAACGTTGCGTCAAAAATGCAACACTGTCCGCTGTGACACCGGCTGCGACACCGCCCTCTGCGACACCACCACCGGACGACGAGATCCCAGTCCCTGCTCCCGGAATATCCTCATTCTTCCCGACGGACCCGCCCCCTGACGTGGCGATGACATATTTCTATGGACATCTATTCGCTATTGCCCCCGGGATCCGGGGGTTGTTCCCGGCCTCGATGCACGCTCAGCGGCAGCGTCTCTACAGCGCGCTGTGCGCGATGGCCGGGCGGGCCAAGGATGTCACTGTTGAGGATGGGACCACTGAGGATGGGACCACTGAGGATGGGGCCGCTGAGACTGGGGCCGCTGAGACTGGGGCCGCTGGAGACCAGCCCGCCACGGCGAGCGCTGATGAGCAGGCCCTGGCCGCCCTAGGCCGGGCGCACCGCAGATTCGGGGTGCGCCCCGAGCACTACGCGCCCTTCCGGGCGGCGCTGCTGGCGACCGGACGGCACTTCGCGGGCGGGCCGTCGGACGCGGCCCGCGCGGAGGCCGCGCTCGCCGCGGCGTTCGACCGCGCGGCCGACGTCATGATCGCCGCGGCGGGGGCCGACTCCAAGGTCGCCCCGGCCTGGTGGACCGCCGAGGTGACCAGGCACGAGGCCGCCG
>JAICUO010000091.1 GCA_025935815.1 Streptosporangiaceae bacterium | reverse complement strand
GGTGCTGTAGACGTCACCGACGGCTCCGCAGTCGGAGGTGGTGTACCCGTTGAACCCATAGGTGCGCTGCAGCAGCTCGTTGGCCGTGTAGGTGTCGGCGGGCGCCGGCGTGCCGTTGATGGCGTTGTACGACGTCATGATGCCGGCGATGTGCGCGTTCTCCGTCGGCGAGGCGAACTGCGACGTGTAGTAGTCGCGGATGTTCGCGTCGGTGGTGTTCCCGCTGTCGGCGTGGCGATTGTTCTCGGTGTCGTTCAGCGCGAAGTGCTTGGCGGTGGCCGCCACCTTGAGATAAGGGGTCAGCTGATTGCCGCTCATCGACTCGCCCTCGTAGCCCTTGACGAACGCGCCGGAAAGCTGGCTCGCCAGGTACGGGTCCTCGCCGAACGCCTCGTCGGTGCGGCCCCACCGGGGGTCGCGGTCCATGTTGACCGTCGGCGCCCAGTACGTCAGCATCCCGTAGTCGTCGGCCGACGGCCCCAGGTTGTTCTGCGCGGTGCCCCACAGGGTCTTGTCCAGGAAGCCGCGGGCCTCATCGGAGATCGCGGTGGTCTCCTGGTACGTGAGCTGAGGGTCCCACGCCATCGTGGAGGCGAAGTTGACCGGGAAGCTGGTCGCGTGCACGCCGCCGGTCGCCCCGCCGTTGCTGGTGTCGGCGAACATGGTGTTGATCCCATGCTGGCCCTCGCTCCAGTACGTGTACTGCTGAACGCCCAGCCGCGGGATCGCCGGCGCGCTGTTCGACATGAGCTGGCCGGCCTTTTCCGCCAGCGTCATGCACGACACCAGGTCGGCCGCCCGCTCGGCGAAGGAGTAGCTGGTGTCGCGGTACAGCGGCGCCTGCCCGGACCCGTCCGGGCAGGCGGGGGGCCCTGATCGCGCGGCCGCGGCGGTGCCCGGTGCGCGCGCCGTCGCCAGGCTCGCCTGCGCCGGGCCGGCGTATGCGACCACCAGCGCAGTGGCGCCGATGGTGGCGACTAGCGCCGGGCCACGCCAGGGCCGGAGTTTGCGGTGTGGCGTGCCTGCGGCGCGGCCGACACCCGGATAGCCGGGTTGGCCGAGAACGCGATAGGCCAGACGGCCGATGGCCACGTGCCAGCGTTGGCGGTCAGCCATGCCTTCTCCCCTACTTTCCGCCGACGATGTCGCCGTCGGCGAGCTTGACATGCCGAGAGAACGAGAAGCCACGGCCGGCCCGATTGTTAACGCTCACGACCGCCTCGCGTAATGAACTAGCTATATAGGGCTATCATCTACCGTGAACGCTAACAATCTATCCGTCAACCCCCGGGCGGGCATTATCGGCGAAAAGTCCGGACAAGGGGCCGGAGCCGAGGAGATGGGAATGCCGGGGCGCCCGATCGGGACGCTGTCGGCCGAGGTGGCGGCGGCGCACCAGCGTTGAACAGTAGTACTGAAACTTTCTGAGTTGCGGTGGTCACCGTTGCTGGCGCTTCCGTCATTGCACAATGCCATCACCTGGGAACATAGCGCCCGATCTAGCGAAAACCTTGACATGATGGCCGGGTCCCCGGTCTACTTGCGGCCATGGGGCCGCGGCCAAGCCCCGAAAGTTCCGCAATTTCCTGCAAGGCATCGCCTTGGGGCCGGCAATCATGGGTGGGGAAGACGTGGCAGAGGCTAACGGCGGCCTGAAGGTCCTCTACATCGGCGGGACCGGCACGATCAGCGCTGCGTGCGTTCGGCGTTCAGTGGCGGCCGGCATGTCGGTGCACGTGCTGAACCGCGGGCGCAACGCCCGGCAGCGCCATCTCCCGGAATCCGTGACCTGGCTGCGGGCGGACGTCAGCGACCCCGCGTCAGTTCACGAGGCGATCGGCAATCACGAATTCGACGCTGTCGCTAACTTTCTGTCGTTCAACGCGGCCGACGCGGCCAGCGCCGTTGACCTCTTCCTGGGCCGCACCCGGCAGTACGTCCACATCAGCACCGCGTCGCTGTACCGAAAGCCGCTCCTGCAGTGGCCGATCGTGGAGTCCAGCTTGCGGCGGAACCCGTTCGTCAGCTACTCCAGGGACAAGATCGACGCTGAGGACGAGCTGATGCGGGCCTGCGCCACCAAGGGGTTCCCGGTAACGATCGTCCGGCCGTCGCATACCTACGATGAGGCTTCGCCTCCGCTTCCGGGCGACTGGACCGTGATCGACCGAATCGCCCGCGGGGCCACCGTCATCGTCCCCGGCGACGGGACGTCGCTGTGGACGCTCACGCATGCCGACGACTTCGCCCAGGGCCTGGTCGGGCTGCTCGGCAATCCGCGGGCGGTGGGCGAGGCCTTCCACATCACCTCCGACGACGTCTACACCTGGGATCAGATCTACACGATCGTCGGCGCGGCGATGGGGACCGAGCCGCGGCTGGTGCACATACCGGCCGATGACATCCTGGCCGCCGCCCCCGACTGGTCCTGGTCAGAGCTGATCCTCGGGGACCTCTCGCACAGCGCCGTCTTCGACAACTCCAAGATCCGCCGCTACGTGCCCGGCTACGCGTCCCGGCTGACATTCCACGCGGCGGCGGCGGGCATCATCGGCTGGCGGGCGGAGCACCCCGAGAACTGCCAGCCGGATGCCGCTACCGACGCAATCATGGACCGGCTGGTCGCCGGACACCGTTCGGCCCGCGACATCTACTCCAGCCTGGGCGCGGCCGCGCGGGCGGCCGTCTAGTCTTTTCCGCGCCTGCGCCCAGCCGGCTGCTGCTCCAGCGGCTGGGTGCTGGCCCGGACGATCAGCGAGGTCGCGAGCTCCACCCGCTGCTGGATCCCGGTCGACTCGCCGTTCAGGAGCGTCCGGGTGGCGAGGGTCGCCATCTCCGCCAGCGGTTGGCGCAGCGTGGTCAGCGGCGGCGATACCCATTGCGCCATCGGGACGTCGTCGAACCCGACGACGCTCAGATCTTCGGGCACCCGCAGGCCGGCCAGGCGGGCGGCCTCGTACACGCCCATCGCCAGCACGTCGCTGGCGGCGAAGATGGCCGTCGGCTGGTCGGGCAGCCGCAGCAGGTCCGACGCGGCCCGCAAGGCGAACTCGTACGCGAACTGGGCCTGATAGTGGTGGTCGCAGGTCCTGATCAGGCCCGGGTCCACCGGTAGGCCCGCACGCTCGAGCGCGGCCCGGTAGCCATCGAGTCGGGCCTGGCTGCACAAGATGGCCGGGCTCCCGGTGATCGTCGCGATCCGGCGGTGGCCGGACTTGAGCAGGTGCTCGGTCGCGGCCAGGCCGCCCGCCCAGTTGGCCGAGCCGATGGTCAGGACGTCCGGGTCGGGCTGGCCGACCGGGTCGACGATGACGACGGGCACGCCCAGCGCGCCCAGCCGCTTGCGGTGCGGGGCCGACAACTCGGTGAGAACCAGGATGACCCCGTCCGTGTGGCTGGACGACAGGCTCCGCAGCCAGTGGTCAACGTCCGCGTCCCCGCCGATGACGGTGACGGCCACGCGGCACTTCGCGGCGAGCGCCGCCTTGCTGGTGCCGCTGATGATCTCGGTCGCCCACGGGCTGAGCTCGGTGGTCACCAGGTCGATGATCCGGGACGGGGGATCCTTCCGACGCGAGGCGCGCGCGTAGCCGAGTTCCCCGAGGGCGGACTCCACCCGCAGGCGCGTCTCGGTGGAGACGTCCGACCGGCCGTTCAGTACCCGCGACACAGTCGGCACGGAGACTTCGGCCGCGGCGGCGATGGCCGCCATCGTGACCCGCTTTGGCGCTGCGATGACCTTACCCTCCCGGTCGGCTTCACTCCTGAAATTTCTGCCATCGACATCCTCGCTATACGTTTCTATTATCAGGTACTGAAAGTTCCGGAAGTCAGGCAGGCGACGGCGATCGCGCCGGGCGGCAGTGTCGCGGTGGCTGGCAGGCGAGGCACGTCCGTCTGCCAAGGTTCTTCCAGGTAGACTTCCGCAACCCGCACCGTCGACAGCGCTCCCCCCGGTCAGAACGCTTGCCCAGATCATTAGGCAGTTACTTGGGGTGGTCGCCCGCCGAAATTTCGCTGACAAGCCTTGACAGGCCCGGATCGCGATCCCGCGTTGCGAGAGGCTACTCCGATTTTTCGGAAGTTACCGAAAGCTTGGAGTCAGTGCAGTGCGGTCGAGCCGCAGTGCCCGACCAGGGCACCCCGTGCGGTCTTGCCGACGAAGGATGGATCCGCGCCTAGGCGCCGACGCTCGTGCTGGGCGGCGCGGTGCTGTCGCGCACAACCAGCGTGGTAGACAGCTCGATCCGGCCTGGCTCCTCGCCGCTGGGTGGCGGGTCCTGCAGGACGGTGCGGATCGCCAGGGCCGCCATCTGGGCCAGGGACTGACGCACCGTCGTCAGCCGGGGTGACATCCACTCGCATATGTCGACGTCGTCGAAGCCGACCACGCTGAGGTCTTGCGGGATACGCAAGCCGCGCGCGTGGGCTTCGTCATAGACCCCGCGCGCCTGCTCATCCGACCCCGCGAAAATCGCCGTAGGGCGGTCCTTCAATCCCAGCAGGGCGGCTGCGGCCTTGCTGCCGCCACCGACGTAGAAGTCCCCGTGCCGGATGAGACTTCGCGATACCGGAATCCCGGCACGGCCCATCGCAGCTTCGTAGCCCTCGATGCGCTCCTGGCTGCACATCATCTCTTGCGGGCCGCCGATCATCGCGATCCTGCGGTGCCCTAGCTCTATCAGGTGCTCGGTGGCAGCGAATCCTCCTGCCCAATTCGTGCACCCGATGCTGGGCACCTCGTTGCTCAGCAACCCGACGGGGTCCACTGCCACTAGCGGCACGTTCAAGGTACCCAGCCGTTGCACGACTCGTTGCTGAACTCGCGACACCACGAAAATCACGCCGTCGGTCCGCCGGGCGGCGAGCGTCTTGATCCACTCTCGGGGCTGGTCGTGCCGATCGTGAGTCACCGTCAAGATCAGGCTGACGCCGAGCCGACTCGCCTCCTTTTCCGCCCCCCGCAGGACCTCAATGGCCCACGGCGTATCCAGCGTCGCGATCACCACATCAACCAGGCCTGCGCGCTTCGACGCGGTTCGCTTCCGTCGTTCGTACGCGGTGTCGTCGAGCAGTCGCTGCACCCGTTCCCTGGTGGCCGACGCGACCTCGTCCTTGCCGTTGAGGACCTTGCTCACCGTCGCCACCGATACGCCAGCCTGGGCTGCGATCGTGGCGATCGTCACCCGCGAACCGGTGTCCTGATGAGCAGGTGCCGACGACTCGGCCCTGGTCGGCAGCCCACGATCCTCGACCATTGACGCGCTCCTCCTGACGGTCCAGCGCCGAAACTTTCCGCTAGTTTAGTCGGAAGGCGATACCCGGCGGCACAACGGCCGATCCCGGCCAGCGGACCGGCGCGCCCGCCCGCGCCGGTCCGCTGGACCCGGTATCCACCCTCTATGACGTCGGCTGCTTCCACCGTCACGGTGTATACGAGTCGGGTGCCGGGCCCAGGCTTCGGCAGCGCGCCGCCATCACCCAGATCGATACGACCGTGCCAGCCCTCTAGTATAACTCCGAAAGTTTAGGTAACAAGGGCAGTAGTGAAGTCGTTACCGTTGGGCCGTTCATGCCTTCTACCAGGCCTTGACCACGCCCTCCAGTCGTGTAATCCTGGCGAAACACACTTATCAGACTCCTAACAGAGTGAAACTTACAGGATAACTATCTGAAACTATCGGGCACGCGATATGGAGGTCACGGCTGCTCAGGGGCGGGCCGGGCGAGGAGGGGCAGTCAGCATGAAGCTGGATCCGAAGGAGATCGCCGACTGGAAGCTCAGTGACCAGCACCTCGAAGACGCGATCCGGGAACTGCGGGTAACTGGGTACGTCATCTTCGAAGGCGTCCTCGACTCGCCACGGGTGCACAAGCTGCACAGCGCGTTCATGGAAATCTTCGAGCGCTACGTCGCCGAGATCGGCGACAACCGGGGCAAGCAGCGCCAGGGCGGGGTGCCGCTCCCGATCGAGGGCACGTTCGCCGATCCGGACCTGATGGGCAACCCCATGGTCATCGATCTGCTCGAAAGGCTGCTGGGCCCGGATCTCGTCTGCAGCTACTTCGCCTCGGATACCCCGATGCCGGGCTCGGAGTACCAGCCCGTCCACCGTGACGGTAAGGACCTTTTCCCCGGCGTCCCGGTCACCGTGCCGCCGTACATGTACGAGCTGAACGTCCCCCTCGTCGACTTCCGCGATGACAATGGGCCGCTCGAGGTCTGGCCGCGCACCCACCTGCTCAGCGACTTCCCGCTGCTCGAACAAAAGCGCGACGAACTACGCGTCGGGAACGGCCAGATGAACGTCACCACCGAAACCGGGCGTCCCGTCTCCATCCTCGCATCCGAGTTCCGTGACACCAGCCTGCAAAATTTCGCATCCGGCCTGCCCGGACAGCGGGTTCTCATGCGGGCCGGGTCGTTCCTCGTCCGCGACCCCAGGATGTGGCATCGCGGAACCCCGAACCGATCCTCGGCAGCCAGGCCGATGCTGTCACTGGCCTACGGGCGCTCCTGGTACCGGTTCAACGCCGTCACCGTACAGCGTGCTGTCTACGACGCGTGGCCCGCGCGCGTGCGCGAGTTGTTCCGGCTGGCGAGCATCGACGGTGCCCTGAGCCGCGAATTCGCCTAATCCGGCAGATTTTGACACAAGGGAAAGAGCATGCATACAAGATCCAGCTCCAGAAGACTCGTCTCCAGACGAGTGCTCGCGGCCGCCGCGGCCACCTTGGCCGCCGTAGCCAGCCTGGCCGCCTGCAGCGGCGGTTCGGGGGGATCAGGCGGCGATGCCATCACGATCTGGACGATCACGCAGCCGTCGTCCGCGCAGCAAGTAGTCGTGAACCTCATCAACAAGTTCAACAAGACGTATCCGGGCGGCGGCCACGTCAGCATCGACTGGATCGGCGGCGAGCCGTACAAGCAGAAGATCGCGGTGGCGATGGCCGGCCACAAGCCGCCGGCTATCTTCCTCACCTACGGCGGCCAGCTCTTCGAGCAGTACGTCAAGGCGGGCGACGTCGCCGACCTGACCTCGGCGCTCGGCAGTGACCCGTCCTGGAAGGCGCAGTACGCCGCCAAGAACGTCTTCGGCCTCGCGACGTTCGGCGACAAGATCTACGGGATTCCCGAGTCCGGCCCCGACTACGAGCTGATGTGGGAGAACAAGTCGGTGCTCGACGCGGCCGGGGCGCCGTCGGAGCCGACGACCTGGGAGGCGTTCCAGCAGGCCATCACGGCCGTCCAGAAATCCGGCAAGGCGCCCATAGCACTCGCGGGCAAGGACCTGTGGCCGGAAATGATCTGGCTCCAGTACCTGACCCTGCGCTACGGCGGCACCGCGCCGTTCGACAAGATCGCGGCGCTGAAGGCCGACGCCTGGAGCGACCCGGCCGTGGTCAAGGCCGCGGAGACGGTTGCGCAGCTCGCTAAGTCCGGGGCGTTCGCGAAGGGCTTCAACACCGTGACCTTCGACGGCGGCCAGGCCGACCAGCTGCTGTCCTCCGGCAAGGCCGCGTTCCAGGCCCAGCTCTACTACGACTCGGCCAACATGCGCGTCTACAACCCGACGTTCGCGGGCTCGGCCGACTACGTGCCGTTCAACTTCCCGTCGGTACCCGGGGGCACCGGCGATCCAAACCAGCTAGTCGGGCAGGCCGCCGAGTACTTCGGGGTGTCGTCGCACCTGTCGGCCTCGCAGCAGAAGGAGGCGCTGGCCTGGCTGAAGTTCGAGACGACCTCGGACGACTACAACCTGCAGTTCCTGGCCGGCCGCGGCTACAGCCCGATCACGCCGAGCGCGGCGCAGAAGCTGTCCTCCGGGCAGGTGCCGGACGGGACGCTACTGAAGAAGCTCTACGACATCGGGACCTCGGCACCGTCCTTCCAGCCCTACTGGGACCAGGACCTGCCGAGCGCGGTGATCACGCCGATGCTGACCAACATCGGTGAGCTGTTCGACCAGACAATGAGCCCGCAGCAGTTCGTCAGCGCGATGAACTCGGTCATGGCGCAGAACGGAAGTAGGTAAGCAGGTGGCACAGACAGCGGGCAGGAGGCCGCGCTGGATCCGGGGCTGGTGGCCGGCGTGGTTCCTCCTGCCCCCTGTCGCCTTGTTCGCCGGGTTCGTGGTGCTGCCCATCGTCTTGGCCGTCTTGCTGAGCTTCTGCTCTTGGAACGGGTCCTCGGCGATCCAGTTCAACGGGCTGGCGAACTGGCAGCAGTTCATCCACGACTCGTCCGCGCTCGCCGCCCTCGAGCGCACCGGGGTCCTGGTCGTCGCCTCGTGGCTGGTCCAGGAGCCGATCGCGCTGGCGCTCGGCATATTCGCGGCCGGACGGCAGCGCCATCGGGCCGTGCTCACCGCCATCTACTTCCTGCCCATGCTGATCTCGGCGGCGTCGCTCGGCATCCTGTGGAACCTGCTGCTGTCGCCGGTCAACGGGGGCGTCATGTACGCGAGTACCCATTTTGGCCTGTTTTTTCTCGACCACCAGTGGCTCAGTGACCCTGATCTCGTGATGGGCACGGTGATCGTGCTGGTGGCCTGGGAGTTCATCCCCTTCCACAGCCTCCTTTTCGAGGCGGGAACCCGGCAGATACCGAGGAGCATCTACGAGGCGGCCGCCATCGACGGGATCGGCCCGTACCGCCGGTTCTTCCGGATCACGCTGCCGATGCTGCGGCACACGATCGTGACGTCCTCGACGCTCAACCTGGTCGGGTCGCTGACCGTCTTCGACCTGATCTATACGCTCACCAGCGGAGGGCCGGGGCAGAGTACGAGGGTTCTGGCCCTGGCGCAATACCTTGAGGGCTTCGAGTCGCTCGACTTCGGCTACGCGAGCGCTCTTGCTGTCGTCCTTGGCGTACTCGCCGTGATCGTGTCGATGCTTCTCATCGGGGTGACCGGATTCGGCAAAATGCGGAGTCAATCGGAGGGCGCGTGAGTCAGCTGCAGCAAGAACGATCCCGCAGCGCCGGGCAGGCGACGCGAGCTCCGGCGACCCCTGCTCCGGGCCGGCGGCGAGCGGAGGCGAAGCGCGCCGCGGGCCGCGGGTTCCGCAAGGGCACCACCTGGCTGCTTGCACTGGTCTGGCTGGTGGTGGTCGCGGCGCCGATCTACTACATGATCGTGGCCAGCATCGAACCCACCAGCGTGTACCTGTCGGCGAATCCGTGGTTTCCCACGAAGGGAATCACGGGCGCGAACTACGGAGCCGTGTTCAGCAGCGGGATCGTCTCGTACTTCTTCAACAGCGTCATCGTGGCCGGCAGCACGACGATCCTCGCGGTGGCCGTGAGCCTGCTGGCCGCCTACGCGATCGTCGTGCACGGCAGCCGCTGGACAGGGATCGTGTTCCGCTGCTTCATGGTGGGGTTCGCGGTGCCGATCCAGGCCCTGATGATCCCGCTCTACCTGGCCATCCTGCGCATCGGCCTCTACGACTCGCTGCTCGGCCTGATCCTGCCGATGGCGGCGTTCAGCCTCCCGATCACCATCTTGGTCCTGGTGAACTTCCTGCGGGACGTGCCGCGGTCACTGATCGACGCGATGCGGGTCGACGGAGCGGGACCGCTGCGCGTGCTCCTCAGGCTGGTGTTGCCGCTGAGCTGGCCGGCGATCGCCACGGTGGGAGTGTTCGACCTGGTTACCTCGTGGAACAACTTCGTGTTCCCGCTGATCCTGACGCAGAGCCCGAGCCAGGCGACGCTGCCGCTGTCGGTGTTCAACTTCGAGGGCAACCACCTCCAGAACGTCCCCGAGATCATGGCGGCGGTGGCGCTGTCCGCGGTCCCGCTGTTCGTCCTCTACCTCGTCGCGCGCCGTCGGCTCATGGCCGGCCTGGCCGCCGGACTCGGTGCCTGAGGCGCCTGACGGCCGCGCCCGGGCGGCCAGCGTACTCGCCGGAAGCTACGCGCCGGCGCCGGCCTCCGCGGCCGTACACTCGACGATGGCCGGCCCCTGGTGGCCGTCGCCCTACGGGGCCGGCGACCGGATCGGCGCCGGAAACGAGCTGACCCCCGAGGCCACCCTGGCCGCGTTGCGCCTGCCGCGCACCGGGCGCGTCGTCGAACTGGCCCAGCTGACCACTGCGGACGTGCCCGTGATCGCGCCGCGCGTTCATCTCCAGGTGATACTCGCCCATGAGACGCTGGAGGACGTCTCGCGCCTGGCTGGAGACAACCGCCTGTCGACCTTCGCCGAGCACGTCGTCACCTCCTACCACGTCGGCTGCCACCTCGACGGCCTCGGCCACGCCGGGATCGACGGCCGCTATTACGACGGCCTGCACTACTCGCAGATCTACGCCGCCACCGGGCTGACGCAGCTTGGCATCGAGAACGTGCGGCCCTGGGTCGGCCGCGGGATCGTGATCGACGTGGCCGGACTCCGCGGAACCGGATGCCTCGACGCCGGCGTGCCGGTCACCTCCGATGACCTTGAGCGGGCCGTCCGCCGTCAGGGCATCGAGGTGCGGGCCGGAGACGCGGTGCTGGTCCACACGGGCTGGAGCGAGCTGTGGGAGGACGAGCCCGAGCGCTATGCCGCGGCCGAGCCCGGCCTCGACGCGGACGCTGCGGACTGGCTGGCGCGGCACCGGGTGTCGCTGGCTTCCGTGGACAACTGGGGCTGCGACGTCTACCCCAGCCCGGTGGCAGGCCAGTTCTTCCCGGCCCACCAGCGGCTGCTCACCATGGCCGGCATCTACATCCTGGAGAACATCCGCACGTCTGCCCTGGTTGGCAGCACCGCCTCGGCGCCGTTCCTGTTCATCCTCGGGGTACCCCGGCTGCAGGGCGCGACCGCCGCCGTGGTCGCGCCTCTCGCCGTCCTGTAGTCCTGTAGTCCTGTAGTCCTGTAATGCCGGGGGTGGCCCGCGACGGCTACGACGGGCCGTCGGCCAGGTCCGCGCGCAGCCGGTCGGCTAGCGGCACCCGCCGGTCGCAGTTGGCCAGGGCGAAGGAATCAGCCAGCGCGATCACGTCATCGTCGCCAAGACCGCGGAAGAGCTCGGCATACTCGTAAGCCAGCGGCTCCGCTACCGTGATGTTCAGCAGCAGCGTGTCCGCCCATTCCCGTCGTCCCCAAGGGTAGGGAGAAAAGGCCGGGAACTCCTGTTCCAGCTTGGCCTGGAACGGCTCGCTGACCGGCCGGATATCGTGACCCTCGCTGCCCCAGCGGTCGGCGCCGAGGCGGTTCTTCTTCGCGACGAAGTCATCGAACCGCCGCCGGTATGCCGAATCCGGCTTCACCACCGCGATCCCGTGGGTCCCGATGTCCTTATACGTCCAAATCGACCAGCTGGCCTGGTCCTCGCGGTAGATGTCGAGCTGGTCGGCGAGGATCTGGTACCGCATCGCGTCGCGCCGCTCGTCGCCGGTGTACACCGGCCCCCACTCGCCGACCCAGACCGGCGTATTGGTCTTGCGGCTGTACTCAGTCCGCTGCCGGAATTTCTCGGCCAGCGCCGCCTTGTCCACGTACCGGCCGTCGGTGATGCCAGGGTAGTCGCCGCCGCGGACGAATCCCGGCGCTGCGTAGTCGTGGCAGGCGTAGACCACGTTGTCTAGCTCGCCGTCGAAGACGTCGAACTCGGTCGAGTAAGTATTCCCGTCCAGGAAGAGGATATGGCGGGGGTCCACGGCCCGGATGGCGTCCACCAGCCGCCGGTACACGGTGCGAACCGCGGTCCTGGACTCGCCGGCGGGCTCGTTGATCGGATTGTATCCGACTACCCGGGCGTCGTCTTTGTAGCGGTCGGCGATGACCTCCCACAACGCAACCGCGCGGTCCTGGAAGTGCGGATGCTCCCAGAACATCGGCCGGTGGGTGCTATTGTCCGAATGCCAGTGATGGTTCTGCGCCCCTGGGAGTGCGTGCAGGTCGATCACGGTCATCAGGCCGTGCCGGGCGCACGCGTCGATCACGCGGTCCAACTGGCGGAAGCCGTCGTGGATGAACTCGAACGGGCGGGCGTCGTCCTCGAAGTGCCGGTAGTTGACCGGAATGCGGACGCAGTTCATGCCCAGCCCGGCCAGCAGTTCCGCGTCATCCTCGCCGAAGAACGCGGTGAGCAGGCGGTCGAAGAACAGCTCGGACCGGTCCCGGCCGAGAACCGCGCGGACGGTGCTGCGCATCAGCGACTCATTCGCCGCATAGCCGGTGATGAAGTTCTCCATGTTCATCCAGCCGCCGAGACCGACACCCCTCAGCCTGACCGGTACGCCGTCCCCGTCGACGAAGCGATTGCCTTCGGTACGCAAGAAACCGTTCCTGGTAGCCACAACCCGCCCCTTCCGCGCCGTAGGCCGCGATCATGCCGCCACTGCCCGGTCGGTGACCCGTCGTCCCGTAGAGCGGCAACCTAAATTTCTCGAAACTTTAGCTATTTCAGGTAACCCCTATCTGACCCCACCTTGACCAGGAAGTCAAGGCGGTAACGTACGCTGACCATGGAGCTTTCGCAGCGCCCTCGCGTTGATGCTGCAAGCACCGACTCTTACGATGCCGCGCGATGACGCTTACCATGCCGACCTCTAGCCTTGTTTCTGATAATATCGGACGCGAGTTGCCGAAACTTTCAGTACCCAATCGTTGCCTGCGCCCGGTTTGTCCGGGTTTCACGGGGCGGGCCTGCCGGCACATCGCCGGCACTGCGCCCGGCGCGCAGCCACGGCAACGGCGCCTTCCCCGCCCGTTCTGAGCAGCGGCGCCGTTGCTGGTCACGTAGAGTCGCGGCACGGAGCCCGTCATGGTGCCGCCCGGTTGCCCGGGACGCTGGACCGGGTAAGGAGGCGGACTCGCTTGCCTTGCGCACGCGGGTCTGGCGGGCCTGGACGTGGTGGCCGTCGGGGGTGGTGTAGCTCAGCCTGGGCAGCGGCCGGCCAGTCTCCTCCTCGACGAGGACCGAGTGCCGCTCGCCCGGGGCAAAAGCGTGATCTTGGCCCCATTGGCGGAGGCTGACCACGAGGTCGAACAGGTCCTCGCCCTTCTCGGTCAAGACGTACTCCTGATAGGCACCCCCGCCGGGCGCGGGTTCGATGCGCAAGACTCCGGCATCGACCAGGTCACGCAGTCGCGCGGCGAGGATGTTCTTGGCGATGCCCAGATCGCGTTGGAACTGGCTGAAGCGCCGGATGCCGTCGAACGCGTCGCGGATGATCAGCAGTGACCACTTGTCGCCGACGATGTCCACGGCGCGGGCTACGGGGCACGTCGAGTCGGCCAGCCGGGCGCTCATGACAGCCCTCCCCTCATTCCTCTCGGCCTGCAGAGTGGTTGCAAATCAAAACCACAATGGGGTATGGTGGTTTCAGTTTACTACCACTTTGGGAGGTAGCGTGGGCGCTGGCGTCGGGACAGGGCTTCGCGTGCTCTTGGCCACGGTGTGCGGCGTGTCGGTCGCCAACGTGTACTACGCGCAGCCGTTGCTCGACCAGATCGGCGCCGACCTGAACGTGCGGGCGGGTGGCCTGGGACTAGTGACTGGCGCTACCCAGTTCGGCTACCTGCTGGGGCTTGTCCTGATCGTGCCACTCGGCGACCTGGTCAGCCGGAGGCTGCTGATAACCGCGCACGCGCTGGCTGCCGCGGCCGGGCTCGTGGCCGTCGGGCTTTCCGGCGACGCGGTGGTTTTCTTCGCGGCGTCGGCGTTCGTCGGCATGGCCTGCGTGGTCGTCCAGGTCGTGGTTGCCTACGCTGCGGCACTCAGCGCTCCGGGACAGCGGGGCGCTGTCGTCGGGACGGTGACAAGCGGCGTCGTCGCCGGGATCTTGCTGGCGCGCACCGCGTCCGGACTTGTCGCCGACCTGCTCGGCTGGCGCGCCGTCTACCTCATGTCAGCAGCGTTGATGCTGGTGATGGCCATCACGCTCAGCCTCCTGCTCCCGAGGGACAGCGGCCCCAAGGCGCGAGTGCCGTATCCCGCCCTGATCTCCTCGGTCCTCGCGCTCACCGCGCACGACAAGACGTTCCGCGTCCGGAGCGTTCTCGGGTTGCTGATGTTCGGCTGCTTCGGAGCTGTATGGGGCTCGATAGCGCTGCCGCTGTCTGCCGCCCCGTGGCACCTGTCGGCCGGGAAAATCGGCCTGTTCGGCATAGCAGGCGCGGCCGGGGCGCTCAGCGCCGGCCGCGCCGGCCGATTCGCCGACCACGGCCACGCCCAGGCAGTCAGCGGCATCTCACTGGTCCTGCTCACGTTGTCCTGGGCCGGGACGCGTGCGGCACCATATTCCCTGCCGCTGCTGGCCATCGGAGTCGTCCTCCTCGACCTCGCCGGGCAGGCGCTGCACGTAACCAACCAGCACCTGATCGTCGGCTCTGATCCGGCCGCCAGCAGCCGGATGATCAGCAGCTACATGGTCTATTACTCCGTCGGCACAAGCGGCGGCGCGATCGCCGCCACCAGCCTCTACGGCCTCGCCGGGTGGGGTGCCGTCAGCGCTCTCGGCGCCGGGCTGTCCGCACTGGCCCTGCTGGTGTGGTCTGCTGACCGGCTACGGCAACGCGGACAAGGCCACCCCTCGCCGCAGGGTCGCGAAACGGCCGCGCCCACCAGCAGCGCCAATGACAAGTCCCGTCAACCAGCAAGGGAGCACCCGTGACCACGTACTACCGCAGGGCCGTAATCGATGGCGCGAAAATCTTCTACCGCGAGGCCGGCGATCCCGGCGATCCCGCCTTCCTGCTGCTACATGGCTTCCCAGCCTCGTCGTTCATGTTCCGCCGCCTCATCGACTTGCTGGCCGGGCAGTTCCACGTGATCGCGCCCGACTATCCAGGGTTCGGCCATAGCGACGCTCCGCCGCCGTCGCGGTTCAGCTACACCTTCGACCGCCTCACCGACGTCATCGAGCAGTTCACTGAGCATCTAGGGCTAGGCCGGTACGGCCTGTACTTGCAGGACTTCGGCGGCCCGGTCGGATTCCGGCTCGCCACCCGCCATCCCGAGCGCGTCTCGTTCCTCGTCATCCAGAACGCGAATGCCTACGAGGACGGGCTGCCCGACAGCTTCTGGGCACCCGCCCGGAAGCTATGGGCAGACCCTAGCACCGCGAACCGGGAGGCCATCCGCGCCGCGGGGATGTCCGACGCCGCGCTGGAGTGGAACTACGTCCACGGCACCAGCGACCCCGCACTCATCGACCCCGACAGCTGGCTGCTGCAGAGCGCGCTGCTCAACCGGCCGGGCAACAAGGACGCCATGCTCGACCTCCTCTATGACTACCGCACCAATCCCGGTCTCTATCCCCGATGGCACGACTACTTCCGCACCCACCAGCCGCCGACCCTCATCACCTGGGGCGGCAACGACGAAATCTTCCCCGAAGCAGGCGCGCACCCTTACCACAACGACCTGCCCCAGGCCGAGATAGTCATCCTCGACGCAGGCCACTTCGCGCTGGAAGACCACGCCGAAGTCGTCGCCCGGCACATCTCGCGGTTCACCTCGGCGCACGCGCTGTCCGGTGCCAGGGGCTTGCGGGCGAAGGGTTAGGCAATCTCGGAGGGTGCGGTCCGAGGCCGTCTGCGTATGTTGGTCTTCGGCAGCAGGGTCAGCAAGGACAGCGCAGCTTACCGAACGCACCCGCACGGTCACCGGCGACCGGTGCGGGTGTACCGGGGCGCCGCGATGTCATCAGACACCCCGTTCGAAGTGAAAGAGCTGGCGAGATCGATATGGTGTCTAGGGCGTCGGCAACGCTGAATCCCGCGAGCTGCTCGGCTGACCAGTGATGAGCACCGGCACCGAGACCGGTCAGCGGCGGCGCCGCGTGCGGCTAACCCCGATGCGGTCGATCCCGGTCGAGTTCACCGGGGAGCGGGCCGGCGAGGGACCGCTCACCTTGGGCCAGCTCAACGTCTACACATGGGTGAGCGCGAAGCCGGACGACTTCTACGCGCTCTTGTGCGTCGAGTTCCCGGTGCCGGCGGTGGTCTCCGTCGACGACGCCGCCGAGGCGATCGCGGTGCTGATCGCGCGGCACGAGAGCCTGCGCACCAGCTACCTGCCCGGCGAGCCGCCGCGCCAGCGGGTCGCGGCGGCCGGCATCCAGCTGCTGGAAGTCTGCTCACTCGGCCAGGGACAGTGGGGACCGCCGGACCGTCCCGCGGTGGCCGAGGCGCTCGTCCGGTGGCTGCGCGAGTCACCCGATCCGGGATGGTGTCTAGTGCGCGTGGCGGTGGCCACCGCTCCCGACATGGGCGATCAGGTCATCGCGTGCGCCGCCCGGTTCACGCACCTGAGCATCGACAACGGCGCGATCGGGATCCTCAAGCGCGAATTCGCCGGCCTGCTGGGCGATCCCGCGCGACACCAGGCCGGACGGGGTAACCGGCCCGGCCACCAGCCGCTGGACCAGGCCGAGCTGGAGGCGACGCCGGCCGAGCGGCGCCGGGCCGAGGCGGCACTGGACTACCTGCGGGAGCAGTCGCGGCGGATCCCCCACTGCCTGTACGCGCTGCCGGGCGCCCGGACCAGCGGCGAGGCGCTGGCGGTGGAGCTGTCGTCGGTCGCCGCCGCGATGGCCGTGCAGCGGGTGGCGGCGCGCACCCGGTCCAGCCGGTCCAGCATCGTGCTCGCCGCCATCTGCGCCGTGGTCGCCCGCCGTGCCAGCTACCCGGAGCTGGTGCTCCCGCTGATTTCCAGCAACCGTTTCGAGCGCCACCTGGTGAACTACGTCGGCTCCTTGTCCCAGGTCTCCTTCGCTACCATCAAGATCGGCGGAAGAAGCTTCGACGAGCTGGTCCGCCATGCCTGGACCACGGTGATTGGAGCGAGCCGGCACGGCAGGTACGACACGGCCAAGCGGGACGCCATGGGCGAACTGATCGAGCACGAACGGGGCCTGCGCATCAACTACGCCCCGTTGTTCAACAACCACGTCCCTGAGTCGTGGTCCGCGCTCACCGCAGGCAGCG
>JAICUO010000189.1 GCA_025935815.1 Streptosporangiaceae bacterium | reverse complement strand
CGCAGGCGGTGGCGACGGTCTCAGCTTCGAGCCATTGCGGGCGGACCTTTTCGACCCGCGCAAGACCGAGCTGATCGACGGCAGCGGCGACGCGGACGGCGAGCGGATCGACCTGCGCAACGAGGTCCTCCAGCGGATCCTGCAGCTTCTGCTGCTGTCGAAGGCGCGCCGTGGCCAGACCCGCGGATATGTCTCCTATGCCCAGCTCGGCATCAACCAGCTCGGCGCCGTGTACGAAGGCCTGATGGCCTACTCCGGCCGGTTCGCGGAAACAGAACTAGCGGAGCTGGCCCTAGACCCGGATGACCTGAACAAGGGGACCTGGGTCGTGCCGGTGGACCGACTGAGCGAGTATGACGAGAAGCACTACGTTCGGCGTGAGGATCCTGACACCGGGGAGAAGCGCCTGGTTCGCCATGAAAAGGGCTCGTTCGTCTTCCGACAGTCAGGCCGGGACCGGCAGCGCACCGCGTCGTACTACACGCCCGAAGTCCTCACCCGCTGCGTCGTCAAGCACGCCCTAGCCGAACTGCTGGACCAAGACTGCGTGCGGACTCCCGCGAAGGACATCAACTCTCAGGAGTTGCATCAGACGGGCGGGAAACCGCAGGTCAGCAGGTCACAAAGTTGCCGGAACAGCGTTCCGGCTGTCCTGATGCCAGCCCTGTGACCTGGGAAGACCCGGCGACGATCCCTTCTGATGCACGATTCGCTCATCAGAGGGCTTGCATCAAACGGGAAAGCCAAAATCGCAGCGACGAGGGGACCAGGAACTCCGTGGCTCGGCTTCGCTCCCCGGGCAGGGGTATTCAGCGGGTTCCAATACCCTACTCCGCCATTACGGCTGTCCGACAAGACCGTTCGCGAGCACTGGGAGAAAGCCCGCAAGGTCGGCGCCGAAGGCCAGCCCGTCCAGGTCAGGGCCGACGGGCCGCTCGGCGACGCGACCTGGACCGGCCGGCAGCTGTCACGGGCCACCCAGGCGCTCCCGAACGGCTACTGCGAGCTTCCCGTAGTCCGCACCTGCCCGCATGCAAATTCGTGCCTGACCTGCCCAATGTTCGTGACCACGGCAGATTTCCTCCCGCAGCACCACGCCCAGCGACAGCAGACGCTGCAGATTATCTCCGCCGCCGAGGCGAACGGGCAGGCCCGCGTCGCCGAGATGAACAAGCAGGTCGTCGTCAACCTCGGCAAGATCATCGCCTCTCTCGAAGACGGAGGAGAAGAGAAGGAGACAGCCGCCGGTGCGTCCTGATCCGCTCTCCGAAGCCGCAGCCCGACGTCACGAGCTAACCAGGGCCAGGGCCGTTCGGGCCCTGCGGGAACTCGACCGGGCCGGAGTCCCCGTGACATTCGCCGGCGTCGCGAAGGCAGCCGGAATATCACGGTCGTGGCTCTATACCCAGCCCGACATCGGCAGCCAGATCCGCCGGCTGCGACAAGAGACAAACGCCGTCGGCGCCGCCGGCGCCGTCCCGGCCGACCAGCGGACCACCGACGCGTCGCTGCGAGCCAGGCTCACCACCGCCCTCGACCGAAACAAGCAGCTCGCCGACGAGAACGCCCGACTCCGCCGTCAGCTCGCCCGCGCGCTCGGCGACCAGCGGTCGGCATGGACCCGATCAGGTAACGATCCGAGGGAGTGAAACAGCCAGGATCAGGCCGCGGGCGTCTCGTCGGCGACACTGTCCACGACGGGACGCCGCAGGTCACAGGCCTGGCTGACGCGAAAGCTCAAGATAACCGTCAACAGGAAGTAGTCCGATTCCCGGTTGCCGTCCTCTTTCTTCCCCGCGATGTACTCCGCGGTCTCGCGCTGGGCGTGGACGGCGTCGGCGGTGACCACCGCGTTGTCCAGGTCCACGGCGTCCAGCAACTCCCGTCCCGTCCCCACCGATCCCGCTAGGTCCACGATGATCTGCGCAAATGACAGCGCTGAGCAAGCTAACTCCGCAGTCGTCCTAGCTTACGCCGGTCTTCAAGACCAGAGAGCGGCGTGCCGCGCCACCGGCGGGCTCGATTCCCGTCCGCCTCCGCCGTCCGCCAGCAGCGCTGACGCCAGATGAAGGGCGACCGTACCAGCCGGGCAGAGCCGGCAGTCAGTCATGCTCGACTTAGCCGTCTCGGTGCAGCACGCATGCCTGGTTGACGAACTTCAGCGCCCACCTGCCGTCTCGCGGCGACCAGGTGCACAGTCCGCAGCCCGGCGCGTCGGCCACCACGTGCGAACTGAACGCTACCGCGGCGGACGCTGATCCGCCGCGAGCTCGATGGGGCTTGACCGGTTCCCCGACCGGCATCAGCTCGCCGTCGTCGGTGCTGGTGACCCGAACGTAGCTGCCGTCGGAGAGCTGCAGGAACTCCCGCGGCCGATCGCCAGTCACAATGAGGTCACCTCGCCATCGCCCAGGAGCCCGGATACCGTCGCCATCTGCTCCGGAGGCGGCCTTGGCGGCTCTGGCCGGAAGTGCAGCCCGCGGGCACCTCGCCCGCCGCGCCAGTCAATAGGACACCCCCCATCACCGAGTTATTCCGGGACGGCACGCTGGCCAGGACAACCAGGCTCAGCCGGACCTTCGCGATTCACGCAAACAAGGTGCCCCCTGCTCACCAACGCGGAACCGAGGCTGGCGAGGCCGACAGCAACGGGGAGCCAAAGGGGGAGCCAACAGTCACAGCCGCCGGGCGACGCCAGACCGCCACAAAACGCCTACTTATGCAGTTCAGCGGCATGTCAAGCGACATCCGGCGACATGGAGCGACGCTTCGCCGGTGCCTATGCAGCAACGGGTCTCGGATTCGAATTTCGCCCGCCGCGCTGGGTGACCTGCGGGTTCCTCACGCACGTAGCCCGGTCCGGGGCTTAATTGGTTTACGGCGCTCAACGAGCGGATAACCGGAGAGCATGCGCCGCGTCACGGCCGGGTCACTGTCGGCCTCGTGGGTGCGGCGACTGGCTGGCATGCTGCGGTGGAGGCGGCGTTCACGCGGCCGGCATCGGCTGTGGCACCTAGCCGGGTGTAGATTTCTGCCGCGTCGGCGAGGGCCGCCTGTGCCTGTTTCCGGTCCCCGGCATGAAGGCGGGCCGACGCGGCTGCTTCCAGGGCTGTGGCGTGCTGGAGCGGGTGGGCGCCCTGCTGGTAGTGCTCAGCGGCGCTGAGGAGCTGGGAGGCGTCCTGGTCCACGAGGCCCCTGCAGTACAGGGCGGTCGCTTGGTGGTACGGGGTTTGTGCTTCCCTGGCGGATTCAGCGGCCTGGCTGGCGATTGCCTTCGCTGTGTCCTGGTCGCCGATGAGCATCGCGAGCCGGGTGGCCCGGCGAGGAGGTCGTGGCTCATCCCTAGTTCCTCGGTGCTGTCATCGAGCCAGCCCGTCAGCGTGGACAGCGCCTGGGGGAGATCCCCGGCCTTCTCAGCGTCTTGGCTGCGGGCGAGTTGCAGGAGAGGGATGAGCCGGCGGCCGACACGCTGGGCGTGGGGGGTGACGGTAGCGAGGCAGTGACGGGCGGTGGGAGCGTCTCCGCGGTGAAAGGCGATCAGGGCGGCCATCCCTAGCTCGTTGCACGCGTCGCCGGGCTCTTTCAGGTTCTGGGGCACGATCGCCATCTCGGCTAGCGCATCGTCCCACCGTCCGGTTATGAATAGCGCTTCAGCGCGGGTGCTATGCGCTTGGGATCGCCGTACCGTGGTGCCGACCTGGTCTGCGAGCTGGCATGCCGTGTCGGCGGCGGCCAGAGCTTGTTCGTGCCGGTCGAGGTTGCCCAGCGCGGCTGCCCTGTTGATCTGGAGCAGCAGCCGCAGGTCGCTCAGCTCTGCGATGCCCCGGACCAGGGCTAGCGCGTGGTCATGGAGCGATAGCGCCTCGGTAAGCTCCCCTCGCATGACCGCGACCATCGCCAGCACGAACGTTGCCCACCCCATGGTCCACGTGTCGCCCTCCTGTTGCGCTGCTAGCGCGTCGGCAGCGGCCTGGCGGGCCATGCCGGGCTCACCAAAGATCGCGTACGTTCGCGCAGCGAGCACGAGGAGGCGGCTGCGGTGACGAGGGGACAGCCCCGGAGTTTCGAGTGCGCGAGCGAGCGCAGCGAGGGCCTCGGCGGGACGTCCTGTGTTCATGCGGCACAGCGTCAGTGTCTGGTGCAGTTCTATGAGCAGGTCTGGATCGGCTGCCTGCTTAAGGGTCCGGCTCGCGAGCTGCTCTGCCGCTGAATTCTCGCCGATGTGATAGAGGGCGCTGGCGAGCCGGCTCGCCAGCTGGCTATGGCTGGCACAGCCAGCAGGGATGCTGTCGACCGCGCGGGCTAGGAGCGCTGCCGCGACTGGGGGCACCTGACTGACTAGCACTGCGCTCGTCTCGCTGAGCCAGGAGAGCATCCACTCCTCCATTGGCTCAGGCGGATCGCCTGGCTCGCTTATGGCTGACAGCAGCTGACGGGCCACTCGGTCGGCTGGGACCTCTGCTGCGGCGAGGGCACGGCCGACATCTCGGTGACTGGCGGCGCGGACCGGCATCGGCATCTCGTGGTAGAGCGCCGCGTGGATCAGCGGGTGCCGGAACCGCAGGCGGGCGCCCGATTCGGCGAGGAGGCCTGTGGCGCATGCTTCCCGCAGGGATCCTGCGAGGCTGGCGATGCTGCGATCTTGGATGGCTGCCAAGTCGGTCACGGCGAACTCCACGCCCAGCAGGCTCGCGGACCGCAGGATCTCACGGACCGGCCCGGAGATGAAGCTGAGGCGGTCGGCGATGGCCGCTGCCAGCGACCGAGGCACTGGGCCCTCGGTGACCGTGACCTGGCCGTTGTCTGCCGCGACTAGGTGGGTGCTACGGGCCAGTGCCGCGACCAGCTCGGTGATGTACAGCGGGTTGCCCGCCGCGTCGCCTGCCAGCCTCAGCAGCCCGGCGTCGGGCGGCCCGCCGACGAGGGCGGCGACAAGCTCAGCTGACGCCGCCCCGGTGAGTCCTTCGAGCTGGATGCGGGTGGCGCCGGCCGCTGCCCGGCGTAGTGCCAGCAGTTCCTCCCGCTGCGGCACCGGCCGCATCAGCCCGGCGAGCAGCAGCGGCAGCTCACGCGCCGAGCCTGCCAGCCGGGCCAGCAGCCTGATGCTGTCCTGGTCCGCCCACTGCAGGTCATCGATGACCAAGATGACCGGCCGGATGGCGCACTCCTCGGCGATGAGCGCGAGCAACTGCTCAGCCAGCACGCCAGGCCCGCCCATGCCCTGGTTCATGACCATCTCGCCGCGCAGGAAGCTGGCTATCGCCTCCCGTCGCGGACTGGCCGAAGGATCCCGCACGCGCAGCCCGTCAAGCAGCGGCTGCAGCGGCAGCGCCTGGTCCAGCTCACTGCCGGTCCCCCAGAAGACCTGGCAGCCGAGCTCGACGGCCCCTGCCAGCACCGCCCCCGCCAGGGCAGACTTGCCGATCCCGGGCTCGCCCTCGATCAGCACCACGCCACCCCGCCCCGCAGCCACCTGCGACACCAGCCCGGCCAGCACCGACTGCTCACGATCGCGGCCGATCAGCAGGCCGCCCGGCCCAGCGGGAGCAGCCCCCGACAAGCCGCCCTTGCGGCGCGAACGCCCCTTCCCGCTCGCCACCCGCTCCTGCTGCGCCGCGCGCAACAGCACGGCCCACTCATCCGGCGACCGCCAGTCGCATCCGTCGCCAGGCTCGATCCCGGCCTGCAAGAACGCGATCATGACAGCGAAATAGCGCTCGCTCTTCCCCCTCGCCGGGACGGCCTTTCCGTTCAGCCACCTGCCGATCGCCGCACCGCAAACCGAGAGCGCGGGATCCTGCTCCAGCCCAAGATCGACAAGCCGCTGCAGGCCCGGGCTGCCAGCTGCCCGGTAAAGCGCCTCCAGTGCCCGCCAGAACCGCCGCAGGGCGCCTCCCGCCGCACTCAGGCCTGGTGGCAAGGCTGGCCGGATTGGAGGATGGTAATTGATGATCTTGATATCGCGCCCGGCGGCATAAAGATCCCGGCCTGCCTCATTATCCTGACCGACCGAGGCAGCAAGCCAGCCACCCTTGCCATCCCCTGTCCCACCCCGCCTATTGATCATGACGTCGTCGATCTCCCGCCAGCCGAAGCAGCCGGCCCGCGCACTGTGAAGGAAACCGCGTAAACAGCGTGATAGCCAGCAACTGACCACACCGACACGGCTGATGATCAAGATCCGCCGGCCCGGCGACCTCGTCGCCACGGCCTTAAGCCCCCAAAGCGGATCCAGCGCCACCATACCGCGTCGGCCAACAGCGGTACCGGCTCACCGGAAATATTGACTGATGCCTGGCACCCGAAACGCAATCCTGCAAGCCACTGGGCGCGATCACGGATGCTCAAGGAAAATAGCGGGGATAACATCACAGTCTTTCCGCTGCCTTCAGCCGGGAAAGCTGGCCGGGAACGCCTGGCGCGTCCCCGGCTCTGGCCTAGCCCGCCGCGAGCGTGGCGAGGTACGCGCGCACCAGCTGGGCGCGTGGCTGCCCCACGTGAAGCCGTGCGCGGATGGTCCGGATCGACGGCATGCGACCGCTCGCCACGTCGGCGTGCCGCGCGGTCACGTCGGACCAGTCAGAGATCCCGGCAGGGATCCGGTAGGACGCTGCCATCCACTGGGCGGCCTCGAGGTAGGTGCGGATATCGGGCGGTGGCGGCCGTCGTCGGTGTCGCCGCGGGCGGCGGCGTTCGCCCGGGGCGTGGTGACGGCGGTGGCGCCGGCCGGGCGGGAGCGGGCGAAGAACCTGCTGTGGGCGGCCGGGAAGCTGGCCGACTATGCGCTCGCGCTTGGCCTGGACCTCGTGCCCGGGGTCGTGCTGCACCCGTCGACAGCTGAGCGGTTCACCCGGTGCGCGCCGGGGCTGTCGGGCCCGGCGCGGCGCACGCTGCGCACGAACCTGCGGTTCATCGGCCGGCGCGTGGTGCCGCACCTGTATCCGGCCGACCTGCCGCTGCCCCGGGAAAGGTCCAAGCAGCCCTACAGCGCGGCGGAGGTCAGCGGCTACCTGGCGCTGGCGGCGCGGTTCAAGGGCTGTCAGACGCGATCATGGTCGCGGACGAGCACGGCCCGCCCGTGCCCGAGCTCGCCCGCCGCATGACCGCCTCGTCCTGCCGCCACGACCCCGTCCTCGCCCTCGCCCCCGTCCTGACGGCCATGCCCGAAGACGGCATCCCGCTCGGCGACGTCCTGTCCGACTCCGGCTACTCCCACCGCGTCCCCCGGCACTGGGCCGCCCCGCTCCGCCAGGCCGGCGCACAGCTCATCCAGGACCTCCACCCCCACGACCGTGGCCCCCGGGAGACGCGGGTTAGCGGTGATGCTTCGCGAAGAACTCCCAGATGACCTGCGTCGCGTTGAGAGCCGTTGACGGCGGGTCGCCCATGCCGGTGCCGGGTGCCCCTCCTGGCCATTGATGGCCCGCGCCGGCGATCGTTATCAGCTCGACCGTCCGGCCATCGGGGCAGGCGGCGATTGAGGTGGTCACGGGGCCGGCTGTGTTGACTGCCGGGGCACCGCAATGGTCGATGCGCCGCCAGGTCGCGTTGATCTGGGGGATGTCGGAAAGCGGAAGCTGGTGGTAGGGCACGATGTGGTCAGCGGTGCCATGGATGTGGATGACCGAGATCGGCGCCGGGTGGTCGCAGGTGGCGAGTTCTCTGGCGGAGTCAGCTCCGATCGCGGCGAAGATCTTGCTAGAGCAGACCAGGAAGTAAGCCTCCGTGCCGCCGAGGCTGATGCCGGCGGCGTAGACGCGGCCGGAGTCGATCGGGTTGTGGCGCTCGATCGCCGCGACGATGGCGGGGATGAAGTCGATCGGGTTCGCGCCGGCGTACTCCTCCCAGTCCGGATAGGCGACGACGAAGTGGCCGCTGTCCGCCTCGGCGTCCCAGTGGTAATCGCGCTCCGCCTGGCTGGCACTGCCGCCGCTGGGGTGGAGCATGACGACAATTGGCGCGCCGGCGGGCAGGCTGGCAGGCCGGTAGGTGCGATAGGTGCCCACGGCGCCGCCGACTTTAATCTTGTGGGCGACGCTCCCTGCTGGCAACTGGTACCTGGGGACAGCGGCCGGCTGTGGCCTGGTGGCGGTACCGGCCGGCAGCGGGGAGCTGGGGGCGGCGGTCGGCCCGGGCCTGGTGGCGGTACTGGCCTGCTGCTGCCCGCCGGGTCCGCAGGCGGCCAGCGCGGCCAGCAGGATGAGGGCACAGGCCGAGCCGGCGGCGCCCAGTGCACGGCGCGGCGGGCGCCGCCGGAACGGAAGACGAGTCACCGGCACAATTCCTCGCCTTCTGGCAAGAGAGGGGTCAATAACACCCGAGTTAACGTTTACCGTGCCGTTGTTGTCCCCGCCGGAGGAGCCGGTGCACCCAGCCGGTACTGCTCCGTGGCCGCATCGACCACCTCGACGGCTCAACCGGGGAAGTTATCCACAGGTACACCACAGTCCATGAGCCGGGCGGCGTGCTGCGGGTCGCCTGCAAGACCCGCCGCGCTTCCCGCTGCCCCTCGTGCGCCGACACCTACCGCGCCGACACCTACCGCGCCGACACCTACCAGCTCATCCGCGCGGGCCTGACCGGGGGCAAGGGCAGGCGATAGTCCGCCGATGAGTTCTCCCGGAGCGGCCTGGTAGACCAGCATCGGGCCGGCCGGTGCCTCGATCACGTTCAGCAGGGCGGCCAGCGCCGGATGATCACATGAACGGGCCAGGTCGATCGCATTGCGGAGCAACCGGACCCGGCCGGAGTGAACGAAATATGGCGTCGGTGCGCCGGGCGGCGGGGGCGCGTCGGTCCCGGCCGTCTTGATGAAAAGTCGTCCCTCCGGTGCCTCGACGATCCACGAGAGGTTGCCGGAGTCCTGGGTGGGGCGGGAGAACTCTCGCTCGACCCGGCCGTGCCTGGCGACGTAGGCGGACGGTGGCTGATCGATGCCGGCGACGCTGAGGAATGCGGACACGAGTGGTCACGGTACCGGGCAGGAGCCGTTCCCGCAGCTGCGATGGCGCCCGCAGGCTGAACCTTTCAACCTCGCCCGCCGTGCCGGACCTCGTCTGACCAGGCATTACCTCTGTACGCACGGCTGGCGCGAAGCGCGGTTGGCGCATCCCTCGCCACCGCTGCCTACGTTGACGTCATCCCCTGGCAGCGCAGCCTGAAGGAGGCTTAATGCATCACCGCAGTCCCGTTATCGCCGCCACCGCGGCCCTGCTGCTGACGTTCGGCGTCATTATCACCGGGCTCGTCGGCGGCACCGCCGCGCATGCGGCAACCAACCTATGCCAATCGCAGACAGCCGGCGTCTCGAGCGGCACTTATATCGTGCAGAACAACGAGTGGAATTCCAGCGCTTCGGAGTGCGTCACCACCGACGGCAACGCCGACTTCACGGTGGCCAACTCGTCGATCTCCAACGCCACCAACGGCGCGCCGGGCGGCTACCCGTCCATCTACCAGGGCTGCCACTGGGGCAACTGCAGCGCTGGCGGACTGACCAGCACCCCGGTCCAGGTCTCGAACCTGACCCCGGGAAAGGTTACGACTAGCTGGTCTACCACCCAGCCCGGCGGCAGCAACGACTACGACGTTGCCTATGACATCTGGTTCAACCAGACACCGACCACCACGGGTCAGCCGAACGGCACCGAGCTGATGGTCTGGCTTAACAAGAACGGTCCAATCCAGCCTTTCGGCTCGCAGGTCGCCACCAACGTCAGCATTGGCGGGCACACCTACAACATCTGGGAAGGCCAGATGTCGGTCTGGGACACGGTCTCCTACGTCATGACGAGCCCGGCCACCTCGGTCAGTAACCTGGACGTCGGCACGCTCACCCAGGACATGGTCAACCGCGGCTTCACCAAGAGCAGCTGGTTCCTGATCGACATTGAGGCCGGCTTCGAGCTGTGGCAGGGCGGCGCCGGCCTGGCCACTAACTCCTTCTCGGTCAACCTCAATGGTGGCGTTAACACGGTCACGGTGACCAACCCAGGCGCCCGGACCGGCACTGTCGGCACCGCCACCAGCCTGCAGATCCAGGCCTCGGACTCGACGGCCGGCCAGACCCTCACCTACAGAGCCACCGGCCTGCCCGCCGGCCTGTCAATCAACCCCTCCACCGGCCTGATCTCCGGCACCCCCACCGCATCAGGCAGCTCCCCGGTGACGGTGACCGCCACGGATGCCACCGGCGCCTCCGGGTCCGCCTCGTTCACCTGGACGATCAACCCGGCCAGCGGCCCGGTCACGGTCACCAACCCCGGCAACCAGACCGGCACCGTCGGCACCGCCACCAGCCTGCAGATCCAGGCCTCAGATCCCGGCCAGACCCTCACCTACAGAGCCGCCGGCCTGCCCGCCGGCCTGTCAATCAACCCCTCCACCGGCCTGATCTCCGGCACCCCCACCGCATCAGGCACCTCCGCCGTCACCGTCACCGTCACCGCCGCCTCCGGGGCGTCGGGAACAGCCTCCTTCACCTGGACGGTCAACCCCGTCGTCTCCGGCCTCGCGTGCCATGTCACCTACACCCTGAACAATGCCTGGAACGCTTCGCCGAACGGCTTCACCGCCCAGGTGGCCATCGCCAACACCGGCACCACCACGATCAACGGGTGGTCGCTGACCTTTACCTTCCCCGGTGACGAAAAGATCACCGCCAACTTCAACGGCGGCTTCTCCCAGACAGGCGAGAACGCCACTCTCACCAACGCCAGCTACAACGCCACCATCGCCCCGGGCGCCAGCACAACCGACGGCTTCCAGGGCTCCTGGACCAGCAGCCACGCTAACCCGACGTCATTCGCGATCAACGGCACCCCCTGCACCTGACAGGACAACTCGCTCCCCGGGCCGGCCATCGGTCCCGGGGAGCGACGCCTGTACCTTTGCCGGCGATGCCCACCGCCTCTCCCGGCCGCCCTATCGGCGAATCTAGCGCTCTCCGTCCTGCCGTGACGGTGACGGGAGGTGACCGCGGGCAAGCGCGTCCGGCCCATGCCTGATCCGCACCCGCAGGCCGTCTCTACCAGCGGGGCAGGCAATGGCTGCCGCACCTTGATTGCACCTGGAGCGCGCCGCCGACACCGCCGGCGGCCTGCGACAAGAGTCGCCACGATGCCTGATGACGTCCGCGGCCGGCGGCTGACCGAGATGTGCAAGCGCCGCGGCCCTGCCCAGGAGCAGGTCGCCACCCGGACTCTGAACAGCCAGTTCCGGCCGCCGAGTCCGACGCTACGGCTGCTGGGACGTTCAGTGTGAACGTGGCGGCGTCGCTGCTGGTGAGCGAGTGCTCGACAAGAGGAGCCCGCCCGGCGGGGCGGGCCAGGCTTGGCGTGCAGAGTGTCGCCGGGCTGCCCACTTGGATGAACGCGCCTCGCTGACGGCTGCGCATAGCATGTCCTCCACGCCTCTGCAGGAGGTGTCAAATAGTAATTTGAATACCCGAAAATACATGCTCAGACATCCCGGGCGTAGACTCCGGGCATCAGGCACATGGGGGTGTCATGCTAGCCGAGACTGCCGGCGCCGCGTCCTCGCTCGCCGCGCGGGTCAAGATCCTGGCCGGCCCGGGCGGGCACTCGCTGCGGCCCATGATGTGGATGTTCCTGGCGATCCTGGTTACCTTCCTGATCACCAGGATCGTGACCAGGCTGATCCGGTCGGGCAGCGGCACCGGGGCCGGGCTCGGCAACGTCCGGATCGCGGGCAATCACGTTCACCACCAGGTCTTCGGCATCTTGGTCATCATCGGCACTGGCATCATCCTGGTATCGGTGGCGCCGCGAGGGGTGGCCCTGGACGCGGCCGCCGCCGCCTTCGGGGTGGGCGTCGGCCTTACCGTCGATGAGTTCGCGCTCTGGCTGCACCTGGAGGATGTCTACTGGACCGCTCAGGGGCGCAAATCGGTCGACGCGATCTTCTGCGTCCTGGTGGTAACCGGGACGCTGATCGGCGGGGCCGACTTCGTGGCGGGCCGGGCCGGGACGGCCGCCTGGTGGTCCTCGGTCGCCGCCATCGCCGTCAATCTCCTGCTGTGCGTGACATGCCTGCTCAAGGGGAAGGTCGTGACCGGAGTCACCGGTATCGTCATCAGCGTCGTGGCCCTCGCCGGCGCCATCAGGCTGGCCAAGCCGGGGTCATGGTGGGCGGCGCACCGCTACGCGACCCGGCCCCGGCGCGCCAGCCGCGCCGCACGCCGCTACGACCAGCGCTACCAGGACCGCTGGAACCGGCTGCGGGACCTCATCGCCGGCGCCCCCTCCCGCGGCGGCAAGCCAGGGTGACAGCGCCAGCTATCACGCACCAGGCGCACACGACCGAAACGCCCGGGACAGGCAGCCGCGCCACCCCTGACACGCAGGCGCCAGCCACAGCCCGTCACCAAGACCCGCCTGGACCCCGCGTACAGCCCCGCCCGGCCACGGCCCGGACTTGCGCAACCCCCTACCGCGAGGCACCGAGCGCCGACTCTGCGCGATGCGCCAGCCTGTCCATTGCCGCAGTG
>JAICUO010000731.1 GCA_025935815.1 Streptosporangiaceae bacterium | reverse complement strand
GGTAGCCAGTTCGCCGCTGGCTGCTTCCTCGCTGGCCACGCTGTCCGGGGCGGCCGGCGTGGTGGTGCGGCAGGCCAGCGTCCGCTCGGTCTGGTTCGCCAACAGCCTGCGCGGCGCGGTGGGGATCGCGGCGGCGGTCGCCGTGGCCGACCTGACCGGCGTGCAGCACGGCTTCTGGGTGGTGCTCGGCACACTGTCGGTGCTGCGCACCAACGCGTCCGGCACCGGCTCGACGGCGCTGCGGGCGCTAGCCGGAACGGTCCTCGGGTTCGTGATCGGCGCGGCGCTGCTGCTGGCGATCGGCACCGGGCAGACGTCGATGTGGGTCGCGTTCCCGCTGGCGGTGCTCATCGCCGCGTACGCCCCGGGTACCGCGCCGTTCACCATCGGGCAGGCGGCGTTCACGATCGTGATCGTGGTCTTGTTCAACTTGCTGGTCCCCGTCGGCTGGAAGGTCGGCCTGCTGCGGGTGGAGGACGTCGCGATCGGCTGTGCGGTGAGCGCCGTCGTCGGGGTGCTGTTCTGGCCGCGCGGCGCGGCGTCGCTGGTCGGCGATGACCTCGCGGACGCGTTCCGGCGCGGCGCGGAGTACCTGACCCAGGCGGTCGACTGGGCGCTGAGCGAGACGCTGGTGCCGCCCGCCGCCGCCTCGGCGGCCGTGACCACCGGCCTGCGGCTCGACGACGCCCTGCGCGGCTTCCTCGCCGAGCAGGGCACCAAGCGGGCCAGCAAGGAAGACCTGTGGGCGCTGGTGACCGCGTCGACGCGGCTGCGGCTAACGGCGAACAGCCTGGCCGGGCTGCGGGACGTGCCTCCGCCAGGGGTGGTCGAGGGGCCAGCCTGCCTGCCGCTCGACGGATCGGACGGCTACGCTGGCACGCCCGCGTGCGTATCGCTACGGTCGGCCGCCGCCACGCTGACGGACTTCTACGGCCACCTCGCCGACGAGGTCGGCCACCCGGGCCGCGAGGCGCCCGCGCTGCTGGCCGCCCCGGAGCTCACCGGCCCGGCCGTCCCCCGAGGAGCTGAGCCCCGCCAGGCGACCGGCGGGGCACCGCGCCCGCATCCGCACCTGCTGTGGGTTCAGGAGCACCTGCACCACCTGAGCCAGAGCGCGGCGATGCTCCCCGAGCCCGCGCTGCACGTGGCCGAAGCCCGCCGCCGCCCCTGGTGGCGTTAACGCCAGCCGACGAGCACGCTCGCAAACGTTTATTTGATTATTCACGCTTCCGGCGGCGAAATGGGCGCGCGAGTTCCCGGTTTAGCCTTATGCAGATGATTATGAAGTCGTAGGCTTTTCCTGACATAACTGGATAACACGGATGCGGAGTGAGGGCCACATGAGGGGCAAGCGGGGCGCGATGCTAGCCGCTGCGGCGGTGCTGGCGTGCGCGGTAGCGGATGTAACGGGGTCGTCAAATGCGGCGACGGCCATGGGAAGCTGGCGGATCACCAGCGTGTGGGGAGCGGCGGCCGCATTCGAGTCGGTCGTGGACGTCGGGCCGGGCAACGCCTCGTTCAGCGTGGCGGGCGACGGCGGCAGCGGCGTCTGGCTCGACGGCAGGCCCATCTGGACGAGCTCGCCGGCCCCCGCAGCGGCGGGCGCCGGCACCACCTCGTCCGTCTAGACGGCCGCCAGGCTGGGAGCGTTAGGCGATCTGCCAGTAGACGGTGTAGGGCTGGTGGGCCACGCGGGCGACCGGGATCAACTGGACGGCGCGGCTTCCCACTCCCCAGAACGTCGCGGTGCCGGTGAAGGCGAGCGGGATGCTCCGTCCCGCCGGCGCCCGGCGCAGCGAGGAGACGTCAAGGACCGGCAGGTAGGAAGGCTCGGGACCGTGGTCGGGGCCGGTCAGGCCGGCTAGGACCACCGGGCCGTAGGTGAGCGCCGCCACCGACGCCGCGTCCGGCGCGGGCCGGACGGTCAAGGTCATCGGGAACGTCACGCGCACCTGATCGCCAGCCTGCCAGCGCCGGGTGATGGACAGGTACGCGGGGCGCTGGGCCGGGATCGTTACGGGGCTGGTCACGTCGTTGACCTTGACCGTGGGAGGGCCGGCCGCCCATCCGGGGACGCGGATCCGAACCGGGGTGAACCCTGCGCCGCCCGTGATGGTGAGCAGCGTCGACGGTTCGTCGGGCAGGCCGCTGTCCTGGCGCAGCGCCAGGCCGGGCCCGCGGACCTCGGAGGAGATGAACTGGTTGACCCGGAGCCCGCCGTCGGGGTCGCGCGCGTAGATCGCCTCGCCGAAGCGGGCTGGGGTCTCCAGCCCGGTGGCGGTATCGCAGGTGAAGGTGTCATAGTCGGTGGCGTACACGTCCGGGTCGCCATGCCCGAAGTAGTTGAGCGGCTGGTGCTTGACGGCGTTGACCGACAGGCCCGTGTAGTAGCACACGAATCCGTGCCGGGAGCGCGGGTCCTGGGTGCCGAGCAGGTGGTTGAACAACGTCCGCTCGTAGAAGTCAGCCAGGTCAGCCCGGTCCGGCTGGTGGAAGTGCAGCAGCCGGGTCAGCTTGAGCATGTTGTAGCTGACGCAGCCCTCGCAGGTGTAGTTGGACAGCGCCCCGGCAACCACGTCCGGCGGCCCCCAGTGCTCGCCGTTGCCCTGGCCGCCGATGACGTAGGCGTGATGCCCGGTCGCGATCCGCCAGAAGTTCCGCGCCACCGCGGCGTAACGATCGCTGCCGGTCTCCTCGGCTAGCCGCTGCGCCGAGATGACCTTGGGCAGCGATATGTTGCACTGCTCCCCCGCCAGGCGGTCCTGCCCCGCCGCGAGGGGGTTCAGGAACCGCGCGTGCCAGAACCGCTGCGCCGTCGCCAGGTAGCGCCGCTCGCCGGTGATCGCGTACAGGTTGGCCAGGGCCTCGGGCAGCCCGCCGAACTCGACCTCCAAGATGGCCTGCATGTGCGCGTAGGACAGCGGCGCGGTGCGGTAGTCGACCCAGTCGCCGAGCCGCGCGGCCGCCTCCAGGGCCTGCCCGTTGCCGGCCAGCTGGTACTGGTCGATCAGCCCGGCGAGGTACTTGTGGATCATGTAGTAGGGCGACCAGACCCGGTCATAGCGGCCCGATTCCAGGTAGTCGAAGAAGACTTCGGGAAACCCCGACAAGTACCCCTTCCGGTACCCAACGGACGGTGCCCGCTGCTGCATCGCCGCCAGTTCCGCGACAAGGTAGTCGCCCTTGGCCTTCAGCGCCTGCCGCGTCGGATCGCTCGCCGTGGTACCGGTGCCCGCGTAGGCGAGCGCGAGGGCCGTGAGCAGGTGCCCGGTCACGTGGCCGCGGATCCGCGACGTCGGGGATTCCCAGCCGCCGAGCGGCGCCGCGTGGGTGCTGAGGCCGTAGTTCAGCCGGAAGCTGCGCAGCATCCGGTCCGCGTCAAGGAACAGCAGGTAGTCCAGGTTGCGGTGCGCGTTGTCGTGGAACGGGCCCGGGAGCAGGCGTACGCCGGCTCGCGGCACCGCGGCCGCGCGGCCCGCGGTGCCGTCCGGGGCGTAGCTGGCACCGGGAGCGTACGCGTCGGGCACCGGTGCCGCTGAGCCCGCCGCCGGGGTGAACGCCTCGGCTAGGCCGCGGGCGTGGCGGCTGGCGAGGTAGGCGCCCTCGCCGGCGAGCAGCACCGCGCCGCCGATCAAGGTGATGGCCTGCCTGCGCCGCATGCGTTCCTCTCTGGGGCTACACGCCAACCCCAAGCAGTCCCCTGATGGCATTGTAGAAATCACGAGC
>JAICUO010000765.1 GCA_025935815.1 Streptosporangiaceae bacterium | reverse complement strand
GGGCCTGTGGATAACTTAGGCTGATATCCACAGGGGAAAAGAATCTTTTGACAGCGGCCTTCGCCGCCTCGACCACAAGTGCCACGCTCTTACGTCGAAGACCTTTTGACCTAGGTAAGTTTTACGGCCATAGCCGTAAAAGGTCTTCGACGGGCGGAAAGCCCTCGCGAGACGGGGCGGGCGGGGTCGCGTCCGGCCGGCCCGGCCGCTACTGGATCTCGTCAGCGGGCCACGAGCCTGGCACCGGGCCGATCATGTCCCACTTGTTGCCGGCGATGTCGGTGAACACCACGACACGGCCGTAGGGCTCATCGCGCGGCTCGGTGACGAATTCCACGCCGGCTCGCGACATCCGCTCGTAGGACTCGGCGAAGTCATCGACGTGCAGGAAGAATCCCACGCGCCCGGCGACCTGGTTCCCGATCGCGGCGGCCTGCTGCTCGCCGTCCGCCCGGGCGAGCAGCAAGCCGGTGGCGGCGCCCGGCGGGCGGACCACCACCCAGCGCTTGGGGCGCCCGCCGACCGTGGTCACGGCGGGTGAGTCCTCGACCAGCTCGAAGCCCAGGACGCCCACGAAGTACTCGATCGCCGGGTCGTAGTCGGCGACCACGACGGCGACAAGGCTCAGGTGCACCGCACCAGCTTACGGCCGGGAGAGGGCAGGGACGCGGCGGGCGGCACTGGCCTGCTCGAAGGCGTAGGCGAGCGCGAGCAGCTGGGGCTCGCTCCACCGCGGCCCGGTGAACGTGACGCCCACCGGCAGGCCGGACACGTAGCCGGCGGGCACCGTCAGGGACGGCCATCCGGACACCGCCGCCGGGCGCGCGCCGCCGAAGACCTCGTGATCCCCCAGCACGTAGTCGGTCAGCCAGGCCGGGGTGCCGGTCAGCGAGACGATCGCGTCCAGCTGATGCTCGCGGACGGGCGTTTCCAGCGCGGTCACGGCCAGCCGGGTCGCCGCCGACCGCGCCGACAGGTAGTCGGGGTCGGACAACTGGCCGCTGGTGGCCTGCGACTGCTCGAAGATCTCCTGGCCGAAGCGGGACAGCACCAGCCCCGCGTTCCGGGCGTTGAAGGAGATCAGCTCCTCCAGCGACCCGGGGGCGCCTTCGCTGCCGCCGCCGTAGGCGGTCAGGTAGCGAAGGTAGGCGTTGATGCCGTACTTGAACTCGTACTTCAGCGCGGCCCACTCCGGCTCGACGATCTTGTCGACGTCCGGCAGCTCGACCGGGTCAACCAGCACGGCGCCGAGCGTGCGCAACTGCGCCACGGCCGCGTCCAGCACCGCCAGCGTCGCGGCGCTGGCCGCGACGGACCCGTTTCGCCAGATGCCGATCCGGGCGCCGTCGAGCGCACCCGGGTCGAGGAAGCTGGTGTACTCAATGGCGCCACGGATTCGTTCGGCCGTGCGCGGGTCTGCTGGCGGGTCGACGGCCGGGTCGAGCGGGTCGGCGGCGGCCAGGACCGATAGCAGGGCAGCCGCGTCCGCCACCGTGGCGGCCATCGGGCCGGCGGTGTCCTGCACCGGCGACAGCGGGACGATGCCGGTGCGGCTGACCAGGCCCGCGGTGGGCTTGATGCCGACGATGCCGCAGGCGCTGGCGGGCGAGACGATCGACCCGTCGGTCTCGGTGCCGACCGCCAGCGGCGCCAGGGCCGCGGCGACGCCGACCGCCGAGCCGGAACTTGAGCCGGATGGGTTGCGGTCCAGGGCGTACGGGTTGCCGGCCTGGCCGCCGAGGGTCGACCAGCCGCTGGTGGAGTGGGTGGAGCGGAAGTTGGCCCACTCCGACAGGTTGGCCTTGGCGAGGATGACCGCGCCGGCGGCGCGCAGCCGGGCGATGATGAACGCGTCCGGGGGGTGGGCGCCCAGCAGCGCGGGCGAGCCGGCCGTGGTCGGCATGCCGGTCACGGCGACGTTGTCCTTGACCAGGACCGGGATGCCTTCCAAGGGCCCGCGCGGGCCGCTGGGGGCGGCCCGGGCCGCGTCGCTGGCCTCAGCCTGCGCTACCGCGTCGGGGCTGACCGTGATCACCGCGTGCAGCGCGGGGTTGAGCTCCCCGATCCGGCGCAGGTAGTGCCGGGTGAGCTCCGCTGAGGTGATCTCGCCGGCCGTCATCGCCCGCTGCAGTGTGGCTACCGTGGCCTCGGGGGACACAGTGCTAGCTGAAAACCCGGCTGATTTCCGGGCGAAGTCCCGCATGGCGGCAGGATAGCGGCAGTGAGCGCGGGCCGACCATCAGCGGTGCGCGTCCGTGATCAGGCCGCTGAGCCGCGCGGCAGCCGCGCGGACCTGGCCCAGCAGGCGGGCTTGGGCCTGCACCGGCGAGCGGACGAGCGGGGAGGGGACGGTGAGCGCGGCGATGACGGACCCGCCGTCGGTGACCGAGGCGGACGCCGCCCAGACGCCCCGGTCGATCTCCTGCTCGCTGATCGCCCAGCCGGCCTCGGCGGCCTGCCGGACCGCTTCATCGAGGCGGGCCGCCGCCTCGGGGCTGGCCTGCGCGAAGGCCGCCAGGTACTCACGGCGAACTTGCGGGGAAAGCCCCGCCAGGAGCACCTTGGCGGTCGCGCCGCGGTCCAGCGGAAGCTGCTGGCCGGGCTCGAAGGTGGCCCGCAGGTGATGGGTGGACTCGACCCGGTGCACGCATACCGGGGTCCGGGCGATCAGGCGCACCAGGATGACCGTCTCTCCGCAGTCCGCGGCCAGGTCACGCATAACGGGATCAGCGATCTCAATGATTGACTCGGCCGCCCCGGCGGCGCGGGCAAGGGATATAAGGCGCGCGGACAGGTGATAACAGCCGTGATCATCGCCGATGAGCAGCCCCGTCTCCCGCAGCAGGGCGATGTACCGGTACATGCTCGGCAGCGGGATCCCCGTGCGCTCGGCGAGGTCCCGCGCGGTCAGCGTGTGCTGGCCTGGGGTGAAAGCCTGCAAGACGGCGAGGACCCGCCGCGCCCCCTCAGCCCCTGGCGCGGCCGCCGGGCCGCTCCCCTTCGGCGCTGGCCCCTTGATCACTGGCACCGCGACCGACCCGCGCGCCGCGGAGTACCCCCTGGAAGCTCCCGGTGCCCCGCTGGCACGGGATGGCACGGAAGGCGAATGAGTAGCCAATTACTTCTTCTCATCTAATCATAACGTGATTTCCAGGTCACGATAACGAGGCCGCTACTGAACGTCAAGCCGCGACGCCGCGCCTGCTCAGCGGGGTTGCGCGGCGATCCGCTCAGGGGAGCCAGGAGACATGGCCGGCCAGCAGCGCGTAACCGACGAAAGCGACGGCGTCGATTAGCGTGTGCGCGATGATCATCGGATTTGCCCGGCGCCAGCGCAGGAACAAGGCCCCGAATAGCAGGCCCATGACCGCGTTCCCGGCGAAGCCGCCGAAGCCCTGGTACAAGTGGTACGAGCCGCGCAGGACCGCGGCCATGATCACCGCCCACGCCGGGGAGATGCCGAGCCGCCGCAGCCTGGTCAGCAGGTAGCCGATGACCAGGACCTCCTCCAG
>JAICUO010000431.1 GCA_025935815.1 Streptosporangiaceae bacterium | reverse complement strand
GCGGCACGAGATCACGCTGGAGAAGACGCTCGCGCGGGAACAGGGACAGGCGTACCCGGTGTGCGTGGCGTTCAAGGGAGACTCGCCAGTTGAGTACTGGAACGAGGAAGACCCGCAAGACCCTGAGCCGTTTGACCTGGCCCGCGTCAACCGGCACCTGGCCCGGCTCCGGCAGGAGCAGGAATTATCGCGCAATGCCACCGAACCGTGGTCAGGACAGTGACTAGGCGGCCGGGCCGCTCATCTCCGCAGGGCGTTTCCGGTTTCGCTTGGCGCATAGCGGTCGCTGGCCACGGCAATGAAAGTCACAATCCAGTAGCGGGCTTGCCGGCGCCGTTGGGGCCGAGGACGCCGTAGACGCTGCCGCGCGGGATCGCGAGGTTCACGCCGTCGACGGCGCGCGTGGCGCCGAAGGCCTTGACCAGTCCGTCGGTCTCGACGGCGAGGTCGCCGATAATGCTGGGTGTCGCCGTGATCATGCGGTCAGCCTAGCACTGGATTGGGCCAAATGGACAAGTCAAATGGACAGGCCGGACGGACAGGGGCATCCGCGCCGACCCGGGAGAAGCTGATGGCGGCGGCCGCGGAGCTGATCGCCGAGCTCGGCTGGGGACGGGTGACCACGCGGGCGGTCGCCGAGCGGGCGGGGCTGCCGCACGGCGCGGTCAGCTATCACTTCCGCGGCAAGCAGGAACTGCTGATCGAGGCGGCGATGTTCGCCTTCGCGCGGGCCGTCCCGGCCGATGAGTTCGCGGCGCTGGCCGGCGTGGAGGACCTGATCGCGCTCATCTCCGCCGAGATCGCCGACCGCGACCGGATCGACCCGCTGCTGTCCCGGCTCATGTTCGAGGCGATGCGCGAAGCTGAGCGCGACCCCGCCCTGCGCGAGCGGATGCGCGCGATGCTCACCCAGTACCGCGAGCTATTGATCGCGACGGTCCGCGCAGAGCAAGAGCGCGGCACGGTCTTCACCGGCGCTCCGGCCGACGCGATCGCCACGCTGCTCGGCGCCGTCGGCGACGGACTGCTGCTGCACGCGATGCTCGACCCCGGCCTCGACGTGCCCGCCGCCCTCAACGCACTCCGCGCCCTCCTCGCCCCGCGGGCTAAGCCGCCTGTCCCATGATCATTGACATGACTTCCGTTGAAGCGCTGCCACCGGAGCGGCCGATCCACGGGCAGATGGTCCTGCTGCCAACGCCGTTGCCTACTGAAAGGATGATGTTGGGCGAACGCTGCGCGCGCCCGACGACGCACCCGGAAGTCGTGTCGCCGATGGCCAGGCGCTGGGGTGCCGACGTACGCTGAGAGCGGTGTCCGCACAACAGCACTGGAGTCTGCTTTGGGAAGTATCGCACGGTTCTTTGACTCCCTTCAGCGACGCCGGAGGGTCTCGCTGGTCCGCACCCGCGACCCCGGGGACCCCCATCCCGAAGATCCCTATGTGGCACAGACGCAGCGCCAGGCGGCCGCTGACGTCGAGCGGATCGAGCAGGACGACAAGTACTTCGGTCACCACCGGCCCGCGAGCAAGGATGAACTCTAGCCCGAGCTGGCCTGTGGGCTATCCCCCGCGCCAGCCGGGAGACGAGCGACAGCCGCGCCCCGAGGTAGTGCCGGATCTATGCCTTGGGTGTCCGATTAGTTGATTGCCTGCGGTGAACCCCCGTTGTTAGGGTGAGCGGGTGCGGCATGCGGTGTTCATCCCGACGTTTGACGAGTTGTCCGACCCGCGGCGGGTGGTCGATGTCGCTGTCGCCGCCGAGGAAGCGGGCTGGGACGGATTGTTCCTGTGGGACCACGTGCTGCGCTGGCCCGGCCATGTGGGGCCCGTCGGAGACACGTGGACGACGCTTGCCGGAGTCGCGGCGCGGACCGGTCGCATCCGGATCGGGCCACAGGTCACGCCCGTCGCCCGCTGGCTGCCGCACAGGTTGGCGCGCGCGGCCGTCAGCGTGGACCACATGTCCGGCGGGCGCCTCACCGTGGGCGTCGGGCTCGGCGTGGACACCGACGGGGAGATGAGCCGGTTCGGCGAGAACTCCGACCAGCGCGACCTTGGCGCCAGGCTGGACGAGTCCCTGGACCTCATGCAGGCCCTGTGGTCGGGGTCGCGGGTCTCGCATGCGGGCACCCACTACCAGGTCGCTGACCTGGCATTCGAGCCGCGTCCCCTGCAGCGGCCCCGGCCGCCCATCTGGGCCGCGTCCGGCATCGGCAGGCCCCGGCCACTGCGCCGGGCCGCCCGCCTCGACGGCCTGTTCCCCTCCGAGGGTACCCCGGAGAACCTTCCTCCCATGCTGGAGGTCGTCGCCGGCGAGCGCGGCACGCTGGACGGCTACGATGTCGCGCTGCCGGCGTTTCCCGGCAGCGACATGGACGCGTTCGAGCGCGCCGGGGCCACCTGGTCCCTCTGGCATTTCTACCTAGAGGAAGGCCAGGTCTTGCGGGCCGACGACGTCCTGAAGGCAGTCGCTGCCGGGCCAGCGGCCCGCGCCCGTTAAGTCCCGGGCGCCGTTCCTGGAGGCCAGCGGCTGTCCCGGCCGAGCGGGGGACATGAACCTTGCATCAGCCCGGTACCGGCCGGGCGGCCCGCAGCATGCGGTAACGAGCCCGCATGCGGCCGTGCGCGTCGCTGCCCTTGACGGCACATTTTGCCGGTTTTAGATTTGCGCTCATCCGACAAATTTGCTCAGAAACTTTCGCTGAGGAGTGGGAGATTTTCGGGTGAATGGGAGGCGATCAGATGGACGTTAGACGCCGCAGTGTCCTGGCGGCAGGAGCCGCCGGCGCGGCCGTGGCGCTCGGCGGGGCCGGCACCGCGTCAGCGGCGGCACCAGGTGCCCAGCACGACCACAGGGACCCTGACTCCCTGCGTGAGCTCGCCGGGAAGACCGGGCTGCGGATCGGCACGGCGACCAGCCCGCAGGCGCTCACCATTCCGGCCCGGGCAGCCATCGTGGCGGGCCAGTTCTCCCTGGTGACCCCGGGCAATGAGATGAAGTGGCAGGTCGTTGAGCCCGCCCAGGGAGTATTCGACTGGTCGGGAGCGGACCAGCTCGTCGCGTTCGCCAAGGCCAGCGACCAGCTCATCCGGGGGCACACCCTCGTCTGGCACAACCAGCTGCCCACCTGGCTGACCACCGGAGCCGGCAATGGCACGATCAGCGATTCCCGGCTGCGCGACCTGCTGCACCAGCACATCACCACGGAGGTCTCCCGCTTCCGCGGTAAGATCTGGCACTGGGACGTCTGCAACGAGTTCCTCACCGACAGCAACCCCTCGATAATCGACCCGAATCGCTTCTGGGCCGCCCACCTGGGCGAGAGCGTCATCGCGGACGCCTTCCGCTGGGCGCATGAGGCCGACCCGGGAGCCCTGCTGTTCTACAACGACTACAACATCGGCGGCGAGGACGGCTCCAACGCCAAGGCCGACGCCGCGTTCACGCTCGTCCGCGGGCTCCTCGACCAGGGCGTGCCGGTCCACGGCGTGGGCATCCAGGGGCACCTGGACACCCAGTTCGGCTGGAGCCCGCAACGGCTGCGGCAAGACATCGAGCGCTACGCCAGCCTCGGCCTGAAGGTCGCCATCACCGAGGCCGACGTCCGCACCTTCGTGAACAACGCAACCGACCAGGTCCCGACGAGCAACCTGGAGCTATTCGCCCAGCCGTACCAGTTCTCCGAGATGCTCAAGGCCGCGCTCGCGGTACCCGAGTGCGTCTCGTTCACGGTCTGGGGCTTCACCGACGCGGACTCCTGGGTGCCCGGCGTCTTCACCGGCGAGGGATACGCGACCCCCTACGACGTCAACCTCAACCCCAAGCCCGCCTACTTTGCCATGCAGTCCGACCTCAGGCTGGCCGCCTTCGGCGCGCCCAACCGCGCTCACACCCGTACTCCCCACCCGTAGCCCAAGCGGCCCGTACCTCACCGGCCCTTCCCCTCACGCGGCGGCTCGTCCCCGCGCCCCGGCAGGCGCGGACGGCGGGCCGTTCCGCTAGGCCGCCGGATTCTCGCGCTGGCTACCCGGGGTGCCGCGCATCCCGGCCGGCAGGCGAGCGACGGTTGGGCAGGCTTGTTCATGGAACCACCGTGGCCAGCGCTTGAGTCAGCGCCAGCCACGGTGGTTCGCGTTAGCCGATGCTCACGGCGAACACGTGCATCGCCGGCTGTCCCCGCGCCGCGGTGGCGCCTACGTTAGGCAGCGTGACGTACGCGACCGTCTTGCCCTGCTGCAGCGGTACCCCTGCGTAATAGACGCTGACGCGCTGCGTCACCTTCCCTGAGGGGGCGTTGATATAGGGCAAGGTGGCGAGGATGTCGCCGCCGGGGGACGCGCTGTTCGACCACCAGTCAGCGAAGCCGGCGGTGAACTGCTGGGTGGTCCCGTCGGTGTAGGTGATCGTTGCGGTGCCGGACACGGCGCCGTAGTCCCCGGTCCCGACCAGGCCAAGCGTGGAGCCCGAACCCGGCAGGGCGAACGTCTGCCCGCCGGCGACGACGTTGTCGTTGGTGGCCGGCTGGGCGTTCGGCCAGGTGAAGGTCAGCCCGTCATGGATGAACGAGCCGCCCGGGGTCAGGCCCGCCGCGGCCAGCGCCTGGGCGGAGTAACTGGTGTTGCCGCCGTCCAGGTTGGCGGCTCCCGGGCTGGAGTCATCGCTGATTCCCGCGTTGTTGAACGCGGCCGACAGCGACGGGTACGGCAGGGACACCTGGCCGGACTGGGTCACCGACCCGCGTCCGTTGGCGTCGGTGTAGGTGGCGATGGCGGTGAGCTGGTTGGACCCGGGCGTGACGCTCGCGGGGACGGTGACGGCCCAGGCGGTCTGCGCTGGCTGGCCGGGCTCGACGGTGGGGAAGGTGGACGGCGTGGTTGCCTTCGCGGTCCAGCCGGCGGGCAGCGACAGCAACGCGCTGACATTGGTCAGCGGCTGGGTGCCGACGGCCGGGAGGGCCGTCGTCACCGTGATCGTCGAGCCGGGGGTGGCTACGGCGGGCGTGGTGAAGCTAAACGGCTGCCGCACGACGACCGGGGTGGCGCCGGTGACTCCATTGACGGTGACGTTGATGGTCGCCGTCCCGTGGCCGACCGCGGTGAGCACGCCGGCCCGGCTGACCTTGACGACGTCCGGGTTACTACTGGCGTAGCCGACGTGCGCGCTGGCCAGGTCGACGAACGACTGGTCGTTGTTGACCGCCTCGACGATGTTGTCCGCGCTGGCGTGCGCCTGCTCCAGGGACGGGTTGGTGTCCGGCGCGATCCAGGGGTTCTTGCCGGTCAGGTCGACGGTCTGCCCGGGCTGGAAGATGACCTGGCCCGGCTGGACGGTGACGTACTGGACCCGCGGGGCGATCGCGCCGCGCACCTTGACGGTGCCCGAGCCAGCCACGGCGGAGGCGCTGGCGCCGACGCGGAACTGGTACGAGCCGTCGTAGACGACCTGCTTGAGCGACGACTCGTCCCACTGGCGGAGGGCGGCGACCTGCACGGCCAAGGTGATGCGCTGGGTGTGCCCGGGGGCGAGTACCTGGGTCCGCTGGAAGCCCTCGAGCTCTTCTTGCGGCAGTTCCGTGCCAGGGACGGTGAACTGGGGCACAACGTACAGCTGGGCGACGGTCGCGCCGGGCGTGCTGCCCGTGTTAGTGACGTCGAAGCTGACGTGGACGCTGTCGTTGGCCGAGGCGGCCCGCGGTCCCACCGTGATGTGGGAGTACTTGAAGGTTGAGTAGGACAGTCCGTAGCCGAACGGGTAGGTGGGGGTCCCGGTGAAGTACATGTAGGTCCTGCCCAGGCCACCGGTCTGCGACGGCGTGAGCCCGTAGTTCTTCATGTCGGGCAGCTGAGAGTCGCTGGCGTACCAGGTGAAGTCCAGGTGCCCGGCCGGGTTCACCTGGCCGAACAGGACCTGGGCGAGCGCGGTGCCCTGGCTCTCGCCGTTGTAGCCGCTGAACAGGATCGAGGAGAAGTCGCCCTGCGTCGCGGAGATGTCGACCGGGCCGCCGGACTGGATGACCATCGCCGTCCGCGGGTTGCCGATCGCGGCGACCTGGCTGATCAGCGAGTTATAGTTGCCGGGCATCGCCAGCGTGGTCCGGTCCAGCCCCTCGGTGGCGACGTTGGTGTCGGTGCCGACGAAGACGATGACCAGGTCGGCGGCCTTGATGGCCGCCTGGGTGGCCGCCGGGCAGGACGCGGCCGCGGTCGCCCTGGTGGACGTGCCGCATGAGTCGTACACGACACTGGCGTTCGGGTTGGCCGCCTTGACCGCCGTGGTGATGCCCTGCACGGCGTTCACCCGCAGCGTCGGGTCACCGGAGTAGTCGCCGAGGGTTACCGTGTTGGCCAGGTTGCCCACGATGACCACGTTGTTCAGTGCGGCCGGGTTGGCCGGCAGCAGCGGCGCCGGGGTGCCGGAGACGTTGTCGTTCTTCAGCAGGACGAGGTCATCGGCGGCGACTTGGCTGGCCAGCGCCTGGTGGGCCGGGCTCTGGATCGCGGCCTTGGTGATCTTGGTGTAGGCGATCTTGGACGGCGGGTCGAACTCGCCGGTCTGCATCCGCATGGTGAACAGGTGCGCCAGGTCGTTGTCGAGGACGCCCTCGGACAGCACGCCGGCCGTGGTCGCGGCCTGGATGTTGGCGAGCGTCGGCTCGCCGCCGGTGCAGTTGACCTGGGTTCCGGCCCGCAGGGCGTAGGCCTGCCCGCCGGCCGCGGCCGGCAGCGTCGCCCCGGTCGCGGTGTTCGTCCAGGTGGTCCCGTTGGTGGTCCAGCCGGGCGCTGCCCCGTCGTGGGTGCTGGT
>JAICUO010000872.1 GCA_025935815.1 Streptosporangiaceae bacterium | reverse complement strand
TGGTCCCTGGGCCGCATGAGCGCCGTCACCCGCCGTCACGGCGTCCTGTACGCAGCGGCCAACCCCCGCGGCATGCAGGGCTACGCCGCCGGCCGCTAACCCCCGCCGCTAACCCCCGCCGCACAGGAACCACCCGTCCCGCCCGTCACCCGTCCGGCCCTCACCGGGCCGTCGGCTACGGCATCGATGCTCCATCAATGCCGCGGTAGCACAATACCGCTTAGCCTGTCGCGGTCGCGCTCCATGATCACGTGTTGTTAGGGGTCGCCGGCGACCTGCAACAACACGTGATCATGGAATCGGCCCGGCGGGCCCTGGGGAACGTCCCGGCTGGCGGGAGGTTCCGGTCTGGGCGGCTGCCCGCCGGTGACGTAAGTGACGCAAAGACAAGGTCAACTTAAGCTGACCGGAAATAACAACCTTTAGCGGGCAGGCGGCAGCGACCCCCGGCCGGTGCGCTGGCGGGGGCCTCGGCGGCTAGCTGCGCTGGAGCTAGGCGGCGTCCTCGGCGGGGGTGATGGTGACGGTGAGGCCGAGGGCTTCGAGCTGGCGGACGTGGCTGCGGATCTTGCGTTCGGCGCTGATGCGCTCGTCGTAGTAGCCGGATCCCAGGTCGTGGAACCGGGCGGCGGGGTCGGCGAGCAGGTGGAAGATGATGACCAGGATGGAGCGGGCGATGGCGGCCTGGGCTTTCCGCTTGCCGCGCCGTCTCGCGAGGCGGCGGTAGCGCTCGCCGAGGAACGTGTCGGTGCGGGATGCCGAGGCGGCGATCTCGCCGAGCGGCCCGTTGAGCCAGGGGTCGCCCTTGCCGGGCGGCGCCGAGGTGTTCTTCTTGCCGGACTGGCGGGTCTGCGGGCATCGCTTCGCCCAGGACACCAGCCGGCCCGCGGTGCCGAAGACGCTCATATCCAGGCCGGTCTCGGCGATGATCGCCTGCGCGGAGATGATCCCGCAGCCAGTGATCTCATCCAGCCGGGCCACGGCCGTCAGCACGGCGGCATCCGGGTCCTTCCCGGCGTCCGGGCCGGTCGTGCCGTCGGCGTCCACGCCCCAGGCCGCGGGGATCTGGGCGATCAGCTCGCCGGCCCGGGCGGACAGCTGGTCGATCTGGGCGGTCAGGGCGTCGATCTGGTCCAGCAGGACGCGGGCGAGCTCGCCATGGTGGTCCTCGAACTTCCCGTCCAGTGCCTCGGCGAGCTCCTTGCGCTTTGCCCGCATCTTGCCGATGGCCAGGTCCGCCAGGATCTTAGGGCTGCGCTGCCCGGCGATCATCGCCTCGAGCATCGCCCGCACCGACTGGGTGTCCAGCGTGGAGGCAACCGAGGAGACCTTGATCAGGGCCCGCTCCAGCAGCTTCTCCAGCCGCTGCCAGTGCCGGGCCCGGTCGTGGACCAGGTCCGCGCGCAGCCGCGTGTAGTCCCGCAGCCGCCGGATGTCATACGGCGGCACGAACGACGGCCGCAGCATGCCGCGCTCGGTCAGCTTGGCCAGCCAGACCGCGTCCTTCTTATCGGTCTTGGCCCGGCCGGGCACGTTCTTCACCGACCTGGCGTTGACCAGCTGGACCTTCAGGCCCGCAGCCTCCAGGACCACGTACCACACGCGCCAGTAGTCCGACGTCGACTCGACCGTGACGACCTCGATGCCCTGGCAGCGCAGGTGATCGCCCAGCTCGGTAACCGCGCTCATGGTCGCGTTCACCGTCCACACGTGCATGCTGCGACGGCCCGAAGGCCCGTCGCCGGGCACCCGGGTGCACACCACCCCGGTCGCCTTCGCCACGTCGACCGCGGCGACCCGCTCCCAGACGCGCTCGTACGCCTCGTCTTCCACCTCTTGCGGCTGCTCCATCCAGCTCGCCTCCCATATGCTCGTGCCTGCAGGAAAGGCGGGCTGCCCGCGGGGCCCCGGTCGGAGTGAGAAGCTGACCGGCGTGCTCGTGGCGACAATGCGCGACCCGTCGGGTCGAGGCCCCGGCGCCAGGCTAAGCGACGGACTCGGGTTCCAAGCTGAAGCCGGCTTCGGTAACGGGCAGCCCGCACCCAGCCTCCAGCCCGGCCCGGTCACGCGACCCGCACTCGGCCGAATCGTGCCCGTACCACAACGCGGCAGCAACCCCGGCCCCGGGAACCCGCACTGAGCCGCAATTTCGCGCCCGCGCGGCGCCCGGCCCGGGGATATGTGGCTAAGCGGCATTGCGCGGGAACAGCATCGATGCTCGATCAATGCCGTTAGCCACCCGCGCGATACCGCCACCCACCCCGCACCCGGGACACGCAGTGTCACCGGGCTAGGGATGACGCATGTCATGGATGGTTCCTGAGGGACGGCACTACCTGCGCCCGTGCCGCGAATGGTGATATTGAACCGCTGGGGGGTCCGGCCAGACCGACGCCAACTACAGGGGACTATTCCATGAGTCAGTATGAAACCGTCACCGCGACGGCCAGCGGCTACGGGAGCAGCCGCGCGCCAGTGGTCTCGTTCGAGAACGTGTCCAAGCATTACGGCCGCCTCAAGGCCGTTGACGGGCTGACCCTCGATTTGCGCCCGGGCGAGACCGTCGCCCTGCTGGGGCCGAACGGCGCGGGCAAGTCATCCCTCGTCCTGGCGGTCGGCGGCGTGCTGCGGCCCCGGTCCGGGTCGGTGCGGCTAGACGGCACTGAGCTGGCGGGCAAGCGCCC
>JAICUO010000349.1 GCA_025935815.1 Streptosporangiaceae bacterium | reverse complement strand
CGGCCGGCGACGTCTACGGCGTCGTCTTCGCCGCCGCCGTAGGCGCCCCCGATACCGGCTTCGCCCTTACTAGCGCCGAAGTACAGGCCGACGCCAGGATCGGAGCCAACTCCACCACCCCCGTCTCCACCCAGGGCTGCGACTAGCCGACCGGAGGCCGGCTTCCTCCCTGGGAGAGCGGTGTGTGCTCGCCCGGGGCCAGGGGGGTGATAGGGGGGACGGCGTCTCCCCTATGTCCGGGGGCCTGGGGGGTTGGTGTTCACCCCCCAGACAAGCACAGCAGAAGGGCTCCTGCCGGGAGGGCGGCTAGCCCGTCGCGCTCGACCCGGGCGGCCAGTTCCTCGGCCCGGGTGACCACGAACGCCACGTCGATGCCGTAGGCCAGCGGGTCCCGGAGTGCGGCGGAGCCTCAGCCCGCGCCGCATAGTCCCGCAGCCGGCCGGCGCCCCTGGTGAGCAGGGCAACCGCGCCGCGCTCGTTTCCCCGCCGGGCGTGGGTCAGGCCAACGGCGACCTGGGCCAGGCCCTGCCACAAGTCGCGCTCCGGGCCAGTGGCACCCTTCCAGGCATCCTCGAAGATCTCGTGCGCCTGGAACGGGTCGCCTTCCAGCAGCAGGCTCCCGCCGATCCCGGCCGACTCACTGGGGGTGAGGTCGGCAGGTACCGCCGCGGTCGCCGGCTGGGGTGCGCTGCGGGGGAGCGGACGGCCAAGCGCGTCTCGCGGCCGGGCGTTGCGCGGCCGCCCGGCCCGGTCCCGGTCCCGGTCCGTCACCGGTCCGGCTCGGGGTCGCTCAGCCATCCGGTGAGCTCGGCGTTGAACGCCTCGGGCCGCTCCTCGTGCGGGAAGTGCCCGAGGCCGTCCAATACCTTCCACCGGTACGGTGCCTCAACGTAGCGGCCCGCGCCCCGGGCCAGCGCGGCGGGCAGGCACGGGTCGGCCGCGCCGTGCAGGTGCAGGGTCGGTACCTGGACCGGTGCCCGCATGTGGCGCGCGTACTGCAGCCCGTCGGTGCGAAAGGTGCTGCGCACGAACCAGCGGTGGTACTCCAGGGCGGTGTGCGCGACCGGCGGGATGCGCATGGCGCGCCGGTAGATCCGCTCGGTCTCCGGATCCGGCCAGCCGGGGCTGGACCAGGCCGACAAGTACTCGCCCACCCGCGCCGCGCCGTCGCGGACCAGCTGCCGTTCCGGGACCATGGGGACCTGGAAGGCCAGCGGGTAGCCGGTGCGCGCGCTCAGCCGCAGCGGGCCGCCGACCACGGTCGCCCGCAGCTGCAGGGGATGGGCCATGGAAACGACCGCCAGCCGCCGGGCCGCCTTGGGGAAGTAGCTCGCCAGGGTCCACGCCACCAGGCCGCCCCAGTCATGTCCCACGACGACCGCGTTGGCCTCGCCCAGGGACCGGATCAGGCCGGCCGCGTCCGCCGCCGCGGTGATCAGGTCATAGCCGCGGGGCGGCTTGTCGCTGCCCCCGTAGCCGCGCAGGTCGGCGGCGACCGCACGGAAGCCGGCCGCCGACAGCGCGGTCAGCTGATTCCGCCACGTCCACCAGAACTCCGGAAAGCCGTGCAGCAAGAGCACCAGCGGGCCGTCGCCGCAGGTGGCCACGTGGAACCGCGTCCCGTTGGCGGTCACCGAGCGGTGCGTCCACGGGCCGTCGATCTGGATGGCTGATTCGGCATGCGGGGCCATCGGGCTCACCTCATCGTCGGAGCGACCGGCCGCCACGGAGCGCCGCATCCCCGGGTGCCCCTTCGGGCAGCTCCGCGGCACCCCGGGTCCCCCGGATCCCGTCGTCGCTGGCCAGCGCGGCAGATCCCTCGCCGACGGCCGGGGACGTTCCATCGCGGCGGCGCAGCATGTCCAGGTCGGCGCCCACCGTCTTGCGGGTGTTCTTCATCTTGGTGAACTTCTTCAAGACGAATCTGGCCACCACGACCATGAGCGCGGCCACCAGGACGCAGATGATCGCCGCGTAGAGGAAGGCCCACTGCAGCCCGTCGGTTCCCCAGAACCTGAACGCGTGCAGGGCGTAGGTCAGCGCGAAGGTGAGCAGCACCAGGACGAGGCAGCCGACGAACGCCGCGAAGCCGAACAGCGCCCCCGACACGGCAGCTCGCTTCATGTCCGCCTGGAACTCGGACTTGGCCAGGTCGATCTCGTAGCGGACGAGCTGAGAGACGTCCTTGGCCGCGAGGGCCACGAGCTCGCCGAGAGACTGCTCGTCGCCGGCTCTGGCCGGGTCGGATCCGTCTCCCTGCGTACGGACCCCTGCGCTACGGACCATGGAGTTCTCTCCCCTCGTGCGGACGCCCACGTGGCACAAGGCTATCGCCGGCGACTGGCGAGGCTGCAGATATCCCCGTATAGCTGCGAACGGCGCCCCCATGGTGGGGGCGCCGCCGCCGAAAGCACGTCAAGCCCGGCTACCAAAGCGTGCACCTGATCACTGTCAGGTCAGGGGCGAGCCTCGCCATTGTGCCAGCACTAGCGTGCTGGCCCTTCGATGGCCGCCTACCTGCCTGACACGCCTCCCGCGGCTGGTCGCGCGTGGGTACCAGGCTGCCGTGCCCGGACGTTCCGTCGGTCCGTGACACCTTTCTACGACGAAACGCCGCCCGGTGGAAGCCCCAGGCGAGACCGATTCGTTATCTCGATCGGTAACGCCCGTCTCATGTACCTGATAACTGAGCCGGTCCCGGCCATGTCCGCACATTTTCACGCTCGCGCGCTGTTTACGGCCTACCGGCCGCTACGGGCGCCTAGAGGCCGGCAAACCACCCGAGGTCGTGAAAAGTTCGGTGTCGCGGCGGTTGCCGGGGGCCACGCCCGGCCCGCTGGCCGGCGGCCATGGGATTCCCGGGCAGGCCGGCCAGATGGTGAGCGATTAGTAGTCAGGCAGTTGCATTGTGTTATTGAATGAGCGGGGGAAGGTCGCTGGCCCGGAAGGGGGCCTCGGCGGCCGGCCGTGGTGGCGTTCAACTGATTCTTGAGCACTTTCTGTCGTCATGCAGATGCGAATCGTGAAACCCGTGCGGCGGAGATCCGGCTGACCTGGGCATAAGCTCCCCTGGCGCCCCGTGATATTGAGACTTCGCTGTGAATCGGGTTCCGCGTCTGTTCAGGAAGGGCACCCATATGATTCAATTCGAAGACAACGGGTACATGCTTGTCATCCGTGGACTTGCTGGCAAAGTGGCTCCGGCCATCAGTTGGCACTAGAAAGTCCCGAAGGATAAGCTTTCCCCTATACGGGACCGGCCTACCCCCCCAGGGCCGGACCGTGCGCGCCCTCCGCTCTCCCCCCCGGCGGAGGGCGCGCCTATTTTACCTGGACGTTCGCGACACCGCGGCGACCAGCGCGGTCGCGCCCGACTTCGATAGCGGCGAGTTCCCGCTGCCGCACCTAGCCGACTGCACGCACGCGGGGCACCCCGCCTCGCACGGGCACGCTCCCATCGCGTCCCCTATGGCTCGCAGCAACTCGGCCGCCACCTGGTACCCGCGCTCGGCGAAGCCCGCGCCGCCGGCGCACGAGTCATAAATGAACACGCTGGTCGTTCCGGTCTCCCCGCCAGTCCCCGCCGGACGCGCCGTGCCGCACGCGCCCGCGATGTCCCGCTGGTCGCAGGCCGCGAATAGCGGGAGCAGGCTGATGGCCGCGTGCTCGGCCGCGTGGGTCGCCCCCGCGATATCCGTAACCCCGTGATGTAGCAGGAACTCGTCAGGGATTGTCCACCAGAATGCTCGTGTCGTTAGCTCCCGAGGCGGTAGGCTCAGCGGCGTTTGGCCAGCTCGGAACGTGCTGAATGCGGCTTCCGGGCGCATGGTGGCATAGGACACCACCTGGTTGACCACTCGCACGTCGCCGAACGCCACGCGCGCTTCGCCCCACGAAACATTTCGAAGCTCATTTATCACTTTGATATCTGTAATATTCCGCGCTCGGGTGACATATCCAGGGTCGTGGCATTCGACGAGCGCGGCCCGGGCCGGCAGGTCCAGCAGCCGAACCAGGTAGGTCTCGCCCTGGTGCAGGTACACGGCACCGTCGTGGGCCAGGCGGTGCGCCGACGGCTCGTCGATGAGCCCGACGAGGCGGCCCGTTGACTCCTCCACCACCCGGACGGGCGCGGCGGCATCCCCGCGCAGGTTAATTCGCCGGGCCGGGTGACCGCGGCGCGCCCAGTGCCATCCTGATTCTCGCCGCCGCAGATCCCCCGCCTCGACCAGGCCAGCCACGGTTGAGGTGACCTTGTCGGCCGAGCCCGCGAACAGGTCCAGGTCGGCGTCCGTCAGCGGCAACTCGGCGGCGGCCGACGCCAGGTGCGGTCCGAGCACGTACGGGTTGACCGGGTCGAGCACCGCGGGCTCTACCGAGCGGCCCAGCAGGGCATCCGGGTGCCGCACCAGGTAGGTGTCCAGCGGGTCGTCCCCCGCGATGAACACCGCCGTCGCCGCGCGCCCGGCCCGCCCGGCCCGCCCGGCCTGCTGCCACAGCGACGCCCAGGTACCTGGCCAGCCGGCGATGAGCACGGCGTCCAGGCCGGGAACGCTGACGCCGACCTCCAGCGCGGTCGTGGTGGCCATCCCCGTGATGCCCCCGTCGCGCAGGCCGTCCTCGAGGGCGCGCCGGTCATCGGCCAGGTAGCCGGACCGATAGGCGGCTATCTCGCCCGTGCTCGCGGGCACCTTGCCGCGGGCGCTCAGCGCGACGGCCTCCGCGCCCCGGCGCGAGCGGACGAACGCCAGCGAGGGCACGTCCGCGGCCACCAGGCCCGCCAGCAGGTCCGCAGCCTCCGAGGTCACCGGTCGCCTTCTCCGAGCCCGCCCGGTAGCTGGCTGCGGCTCCCACAGCACGAAGGCAAGCGGCGCCCGCGGGGATCCGTCGTCGGTCACCTCCGTGCAGTCCAGCCCGGTCAGCAGCCGGGCGCTGCGGACCGGGTCGGCGATCGTGGCCGACGCCAGGATGAAAACCGGCTCGCTCGCCCCGGCCGCGTGGTGACTGACGATCCGTCGCAGGCGGCGCAGCACCTGCGCCACGTGCGAGCCGAAGACGCCCCGGTACCCGTGGCACTCATCGATGATCACCACCCGCAGCCGCCGGAAGAACCCGCGCCACCGGGCATGACTGGGCAGCATCGAGCCGTGCAGCATGTCCGGGTTCGTCAGCAGGTAGTTAGCGTGCGCCTGGGCCCACGTGCGCTCGGCGGACGTCGAGTCGCCGTCGTAGCGGACCGCGCGCACCCCGGGAACCCCGAGCTCGCGCACCACCCGCAGCTGGTCGGCGGCCAGGGCCTTCGTCGGCGAGATGTACAGCGCGGTGCCGCCGTTGGTGACCGCTGACAGCGCGGCCTCCAGGTACCCCGCCGACTTGCCGGAGGCCGCCCGGGTGGCGATGATCACGTTCCGCCCCGACCCGGCCAGCGCCGCCGCCTGGGCCTGATGCGTCCACGGCTGCCGTACGCCGCTGGCCGCCAGCGCCGCGGCTACTTCCGGGCGCACGGAATCTGGCCAGGTCGCAGTACTTCCGGCCTGACCGGGTATGTGCTCTATGTGGACCACTTCCCCAGCTCGGGCGAGCGCGCGCAGCACCGTCAACGCGGTGCTGTCTTGCCGGGGACCGGCCGGGGCCGGGAAGACAGGCGTTTCGACAGGCATCAGGATCTCAGTGTGTCATCCGCGAGGCGGATGCCTGATGCGAAGTTTTCGTATAGACATGACACCGGAGCGTGGTTGAATGCCGCAGTGGGGTCACCCCCCGCTCCGGGAGCGTCCGTCAGCCCGCGCGCCGGGGCCGGACGCAAGCGATGACGCCGTCAGGGCGCAGGAGGATTTGTGGATCTGAAGCTGGGGCACTACGACAAGGACGGCATCGAGGTTGTCGACGTTGAGGGCGAGATCGACGTCTACACCGCGCCGCGCCTTCGCGAGCTGCTCATCGACCTGGTGAACAAGAAGAACTACCAGCTCGTCGTGAACATGGAGAAGGTCGAGTTCCTCGACTCCACGGGCCTGGGCGTCCTGGTGGGCGGGCTCAAGCGAGTCCGCGCCCATGACGGGTCGCTGGACCTGGTGTGCACGCAGGAGCGCATCCTGAAGATTTTCCGCATCACCGGCCTCACGAAGGTCTTCGGCATCCACAACTCCGTGGATGAGGCGATCGCCGAGCGGAAGGCGGACAAGTAGTCCTGACGTCTGACATGGCCACTGTTGAAGTTGCCTTCACGCCGCTGCCGGCGCACGTGCGGACGGCCCGGCTTATCGCCACGGCAGTCGCGCGCCGCAGTGGCGTCGATGAGTCCGTCCTGGACGAGGTGCGCCTCGCGGTCGGAGAGGCGTGCTCGCGCGCGGTCGAGGCGCACCGCGTCTATTGCCCGCAGCAGCCGATCAGGGTAGCGCTCACCGGAGACGGGGAGCGGTTCGAGGTCGTCGTGACCGACGCGGCTCCGGCAGTGGAACCGGTCCCGGCCGGCGCCGCCGGGACCGCCAGCGACACTGTGATTGACGGCCTCGCGGTGATCGCGGGGCTGGCCGATGACGTCCGGATCGGAGCGGCCGGCCCAGGCACCAGCATCGCGATGAGCTGGAAGCAACGGATCCCGCCCGCCTGACAATTGATGGATCCTCCACCCGGAGGATCCATCCCGGAGCGTCCATCGCGGTGCGAGTCCAGGGGGCGACCCCTGGAACCCCGCGCTTGCAGGCCCCGCCGGGCCGCCCACGGTCGCGAGCCTCGCCTGCCCAGGCGGCCGGGAGGGCACGCGGCCCGCGGTATCCGCTTGACCGGCTCGTTTCACTCGGCCGCTGCCATCTGCGGCGCGGCCGGTAGCGCCGATCGCGCCCTCGCCAAGCTCATGATGCGGGCGATCCTCCAGCGGCCGAGTGGAATCACTACTGTAACCTCGGTCACATAAACCTTACATAGGCGACTATTTGGCGACCATATAATATCGCTTTGGTAACGAAGATGTTATGAAGTTGGCGGTACTAGAGATCGGGGAACGGTGTGCGTAGACTCCCGCACGCCCCTGCCTACGACCCTCACGGCGCAGGAGCTGTGCTTTTTCCGGCGAATCCGGCGAAAACGACTGCCATAAGCGGTTTTGACAGACGTCCAAAGGAGATCGAATGTCTGAGCTCGACCCCGCCCTCGCGGCGGGTGGACCGGGAGGCCCGGTCAGCGTGACCGGAGGCAACCTGACGTGGGTTGTGATCGTGGCGGTCGTCGCCCTGCTGGCGCTCGTGGTTGCCTACGGCCTTGTCCGCGAGGTGCTGGCGGCCAGCAAGGGAACCCAGAAGATGCAGGAGATCGCCACCGCCGTCCAGGAGGGCGCGGCGGCCTATCTCCGCAGGCAGTTTAGGACCCTGGGGATCTTCGTCTTCATCGTCTTCTGGATCTTGCTCGTGCTGCCCGCCGACGGTTCTGGCGTCCGGTGGGGACGGAGCATTTTCTTCTTGGTCGGGGCGCTGTTCTCCGGCCTGACCGGGTTCACCGGCATGTCGCTGTGCGTGCGCGGCAACCTCCGGGTGGCGGCCGCCGCCCGGGACGGCGGCGAGAACCGGGCGATGCGGATCGCGTTCCGCACCGGCGGCGTGGCCGGCATGTTCACCGTCGGCCTGGGCCTGTTCGGCGCGGCCGTCGTGGTCTTGATCTACAAGTCGGACGCCCCGCAGGTCCTGGAGGGCTTCGGGTTCGGCGCCGCGCTGCTCGCCATGTTCATGCGGGTCGGCGGGGGCATCTACACCAAGGCGGCCGACGTCGGCGCCGACCTGGTCGGCAAGGTCGAGCAGGGCATCCCCGAGGACGACCCGCGCAACGCGGCCACCATCGCCGACAACGTCGGGGACAACGTGGGCGACTGCGCCGGCATGGCGGCCGACCTGTTCGAGTCGTACTCCGTGATGCTGGTCGCCGCGCTGATCCTGGGCAAGGTGGCCTTCGGCAACTACGGGCTGATCTTCCCGCTCATCGTCCCGATGATCGGCGTGATCACCGCGGTGATCGGCATCTTCGTCGTCCGGCCGCGAGCCGGTGACCGCAGCGGCATGTCCGCGATCAACCGCGGCTTCTTCATCTCCGCGGTGATCTCCGCGATCCTGGTGGCCGTCGCCACCTTCACTTACCTGCCGTCCAGCTACAGCAAGCTCACCGGCGTCTCCGACACGGGCATCCTCGGCCATGCGGGCAACCCGCGCTGGCTGGCGATCGGCGCCGTGCTCATCGGCCTGGTGCTGGCCAGCGCGATCCAGCTGCTGTCCGGGTACTTCACCGAGACCAACCGGCGGCCGGTCAGGGACATCGGCGAGAGCTCGCGGACCGGCCCGGCGACCGTCATCTTGTCCGGCATCTCCTCGG
>JAICUO010000224.1 GCA_025935815.1 Streptosporangiaceae bacterium | reverse complement strand
CTCGGCGGCGCGGGCTACGCCGCCGCCGGACTGCTGGGCCTGCGGATGGGCCGCCGCCTGCTTGGCCCGACCCAGCTGCCCGGTGCCCAGGCGGCCCGGCCCGGCATCGGCGACGAGATCGCGGACGTCGCCCGCGGCCTGCTGGGTGGCCTGCGGCACCTGGGCGAGCGCCGCCGGGCGGCGTACGCGCTGGGCGCGGTGGGCGTGCACCGCGCGCTGTACGGGATCTTGCTGTTGCAGGCCCTGCTGCTGTACCGCAATTACTTCTACCCCCCCAGCAACGCCCACGAGGCCCTCGGGCACGCCGCGCCGCTGGTGGCGATCTCCGCGGTCGGCTTCGGCCTGGCCGCGGTGCTCACCCCGATCGGCACCAAGCGGTTCGGGAAGGACGCCTGGATCGCCGGCTGGCTCGCCGCGGGCGCGGTGATCACCGTGACCTTGGGGACGACGTTTAACCAGGTCGCCTTCCTCGCCCTCGGGCTGGGGATGGGGCTGTCCGCGCAGTCGGTGAAGATCTGCGTGGACACCACCGTCCAGCAGGTCGTCGACGACGCGTACATGGGCCGGGTGTTCTCGCTCTACGACATGCTCTACAACGTCGCCTGGGTCATCGGGCCGGCCATCGCGGTGCCCTTCTTGCCGACCACCGGAAAGTCCTACCTCGTGGTCCTGGCGATCGGGATCGGCTACCTGGCGGCGGCGGGCGCGTACGCGACGCTGACGCTCAGGCGGACTGCGGAGGGGTCCCCTCCGGGCGGATCCCCTCCGCCGCGGCCCACCGTAGCAGCTCGGCGATGACGCGGTCCCGTCCGATCAGCCCGTGCTCCATCCGCAGGTCGAGGGCGAACTTACGCGCCTTGCCGACCAGCGGGCCGGGCTTGAGGTCGAGCAGCTCCATGATCTCGGTACCGTCGATCTCCGGCCGGATCGCGTCGATCTCCTCCTGCTTGCGCAGCTCCTCGATCCGCTCTTCCAGGCCGTCATAGGCGGCGGCCAGCCGGGCGGCCTTGCGGGCGTTGCGCGTCGTGCAGTCGGCGCGAGTGAGCGCGTGCAGCCGGGTCAGCAGCGGCCCGGCGTCGGTGACGTAGCGGCGGACCGCGGAGTCGGTCCACTCTCCGTCGCCGTACCCGTGGAACCGCAGGTGCAGCTCGATCAGCTGGGACACGTCGGCCACCACGTCCTTGGGGAAGCGTAGTTCGGTGAGCCGCTTGCGGGCCATCTTCGCGCCGACGACCTCGTGGTGATGGAACGCGACCTTCCCTCCGTCCAGCAGCGACCGGGTAGGCGGCTTGCCGATGTCGTGCAAGATGGCGGCCAGCCGCAGCACCAGGTCGCCGCGCAGGTCATAGCGCGGCTCGAGCGCGATGGCCTGGCGCAGCACGGTCAGCGAGTGCGTGTAGACGTCCTTGTGCCGGTGATGCTCATCGACCTCCATCCGCATCGCGGGGATCTCCGGCGCCACCACGTCCGCGACGCCGGTCTTGACCAGCAGGTCCAGCCCGGAGGCGGGGTCGGCGGCCAGCATCAGCTTGGTGAGCTCGTCGCTGATCCGCTCCACGGACACGATCGACAGGCGCGGGGCCTGCGCGCCCATCGCGGCCTGCACCTCCCCGGCGACGGAGAAGCCCAGCCGGGCGGCGAACCGCGCGGCGCGCAGGATCCGCAGCGGGTCGTCGGAGAATGAGTCCTCCGGCCGCCCTGGTGTCCGGATGACCCCCTCCTGCAGCGCGCCGAGCCCGTCGAAGGGGTCCACTAGTTCATACGATGGCAGCCGGGCGGCCATCGCGTTGATGGTGAAGTCGCGCCGGAGCAGGTCATCGACCAGCGATGTCCCGTACCGCACCTCGGGCTTGCGGGAGCCGCGCTGGTAGGCCTCGCGGCGGTAGGTGGTGATCTCGAAGATCGCGTCGTGCTTGCGCAGCCCGACCGTGCCGAAGTCGATCCCGATCGTCCACGTCTTGTCCGCCCACCCGCGGGTGATGGCGAGGACCTCCTCCGGGGTGGCATCGGTGGTCAGGTCGAGGTCGCCGGGGATGCCGCCGAGGAACGCGTCCCGCACCGGCCCGCCGACCAGCGCCAGCTCATGACCGGCCTGGGCGAAGAGCTCGCCCAGCTCGGCGGTCTGCGCTGGAGCGAGCGACCTGAGCACCGCCGCGGCCGCCTTACGCTGGTCATCAGTGACCATAAAACCCATTCCTTTTCTTGGCTTCCTATCAGGGATGACTCAGCCACCAGCATCGGTCGAACGGCAATAGCATGCCAAGCGTGCGCCTCGTCGTTCGTTCCCTGACCGCCTGCGCCCTTGCCATCGTGGGGATGGGCATCGCCGGGCCGGCTCTGGCCGCCCAGGCGACACCCGCCGCCCAGCGGCAAGGACTCAACCAGGAATCAGCCCGAACGAAGCAAGCCGTCTCCAGCGAGCTCACCGTCAGCATCGAGTCGATGAGCTCTCGCTTCGCTCGTCCTGGTTCCACGATCGTGGTTAAGGGGACTGTCACTAACCATACCGGCGCGCCGATAAACGGCGTCCAGGTGCAGCTGGAGACCTCCGCGGCGGACTTCCCGTCCCGCTCGGCGATAACGAGCTACCTGGCCGGGAGCGACGCCTACTTCGGCTACGCGCCCGTCGGGCAGGCGTGGACGGCGCCCGGCACGCTGCACAACCGCTCCACCGTGGCCTGGAGCGCGTCCCTGCCCGTCTCCGCGGCCGGGTACCCCCGGTTCGGCGTCTACCCGCTGGTGGCCCAGGCCACCAGCTCGTCCGCGCCGCCGGGCAGCGCGCGCACGTTCTTGCCGTACTGGGATCCGACGTCCGGGTCGCCCTCGCAGAAGCTGGACGTCTCCTGGGTCTGGCCGCTGATCGACCAGCCGCAGCAGCAGCAGCCGCAGCAGGGGGCGTGGGCGTGCCGCCAGACCCTGGCGACCTCCCGGCTGACCACGAGCCTCACCCCCGGGGGGCGGCTCGGCGGGCTACTCGCGGCGGGCTTGCAGTATTCGGCGAGTACCCATCTGACTTGGGCGGTTGATCCCGCGCTGCTGTCGGACGCGGGGGTGATGACCCAGCGGTACAAGGTCGGCGGGGACGCCAACTGCACCCACACCACCAGCATGCCCGCCAGCACCGACGCCGCCACGTGGCTGTCCCAGCTGCGCACCGGCACCGCCAGCGACCCGATGTTCGTCACGCCGTACGCCGACCCCGATGTCTCGGCGCTCACCCATTCCGGGCTCGACAGCGACATCTCCCGGGCGTACGCGCTGGGAAAAGGGGTGGCCAGCACGAGCCTGCCCCGTTCGTTCGCGGACATCGCCTGGCCGGACGGGGGAGCCGCGGACGCGAGCGTGCTGACCAGCCTGGCCCGGGACGGCCAGGTCAAGACCACCGTGCTGAGCAGCACCCTCATGCCCCAGGTGTCGAAAACCACGTTCCATCCGGATGACGCGCTGGCCCACGTCTCGACCGGGATCGCGACCCCGATGAACGTGCTGCTGGCCGACTCCGGCATCACCACGCTGCTCGGATCGGCGGGCGCCGGCGCCTCGCCGGGCACCCAGTTCGCCGTCACGCAGGAATTCCTCGCCGAGACCGCCATGATCACCGCCGAGGCGCCGAACGCGCGCCGCTCCCTGGTCATCGCGCCGCCCAGCCGCTGGAACCCGTCCGCCGCCGAGGCCGCCACGCTGCTCCAGCTGACCAGCGCCCCCTGGCTGCAGCCGGTTTCGCTGGCCACGCTGGCCGCCAAGGCTCCCAGTTCCACGGTCAAGCGCGCGTCGTTGCCGAGCGTCGCGAGGGCGCCGCTGGAGCTGAGCCAGAACTACACCAGCACGGTCAAGAAGATCCGGGCGAGCACCGCGCTCTTCGCATCGCTGCTGTACCTGCCCGCGCCCGCAGTCACCCAGTCGCTGGACGCCGCGGTCGCTGTCACCGAGTCCTCCGCCTGGCGCGGCAGCGCCAGCCCGGGCGGCTGGCTGGCCCTGAAACAGCTCCGGTCCTTCCTGCATGACCGGGAGATCGAGGTCAAGATCATCAGCGGGACCAAGGCCCTGCTGGCGGGGACGTCGGGGGCGACGCCGGTATCGGTGTACAACGGGCTGCCGGCACCGGTCCAGGTGAAGGTGCACGCGTTGGTGCCGCCGGGCAGCCAGCTGACGATCACCGACCCCAACGCGCTGATCATCGTGCCGCCGCAGACCACCAAGACCGTCCGGATGCATGTGCACTCGGCGGCCCTCGGATCCACCCAGCTGCAGCTACAGTTGGTGACAAAGAACGACATCCCGCTGCCCGGAAGGCTGCAGCCATTCAGCGTGCAGGCGACACGGTACGGCCGGGCGCTGCTCATCTTGATCGGAGCCGCGCTCGGGGTGCTCGTGCTCACGTCCCTGGCGCGCTGGGTGCGCCGCGGCCTGAAAGACGGTGCTACCGGAAAAGACGGTGCTACCGGAAAAGACGGTGCCGGCAGCAAAGACGGTGCCGGGAACCAGGACGGTGCCGGTGGCAGGGAGGGTGCCCGCCTCGAGCTGGCGCAAGCGGAGCTGACGAAAGATCGGGAGTGAGTGGATGACCAGGCCGACGCGGCCCGCCGGCCCGCCCCCCGAGGAGCAGGATCCGCAGGCGCCCCGCCCCACGTTCACGCCGCGACCGCAAGCGGGCCCGCCAGCCGGGCCGCCGGGAGCCAGCCCGCCAGCGCCGACGGGCAAGGGGCCCGCGGTGGCCGGCCAGCAGCCACCGTACCCGCCGCCACCCCGCCCGGATGGCGGTCGCCACGAGGCTGACCGGCCGCCCGGGGCGCGGGCGCCGTCGTTCACGCCGCGGCACGCTGAGCCGCGCCGCGATGAGCCACCCGGATCCGGCCCCGGCGACGGCCGCCCGCGCGGAGCACCATCCGCAGTACCCCACGGAGCGCACCGGGGAACGCGAACCCCCACGTTCACCCCCCGCGAGGGATACGTCCCGCCGCCGCCGGACTCCCGCCGCCGGGCCGCGGCCTACCCGCCGCCCACGGCATTCTTGCCGCCTCCGGGGTTCCCGCAGGCCACTCAGGTCATCGAGCTGCCGGTGGCGGGCACGATGGGCCCGCCCGAGGACGCTGAGCGCGCCCGCGATGCCGACACCAGCCCCAACTTGATGCGCTCGACCAAGGCGATGGCCCTGGGGACGCTCGCGTCGCGGCTCACCGGGTTCCTGCGCACCTTCGTCCTGGTGGCGGCGCTCGGCCAAGCCCAGCTGGCCGACGCCTACAACAACTCCAACACGCTGCCCAACACCGTCTACTACCTCATGCTGGGCGGCATCTTCACCAGCGTCGTCGTCCCGATGCTGGTCCGGTCGGCGAAGAACGACCGCGACAAGGGCGAGGGATACGCCGAGCGGATCTTCACCCTCGGGGTCATCGCCCTGCTCATCATCACGGTGCTCGCCACCGCGCTGGCCGGCCCGCTCGTCGACCTGTACGCCGGGGGCGGCGGCCCGCCCGGGACTACAGCGGCGGCCGAGCACCACCTCATGGTTCTCTTCGCCTACTTCTTCATCCCGCAGATCTTCTTCTACGGGATGGACTCGCTGCTCGGCGCGATCCTCAACGTGCGCGGCCGGTTCGGCGCGAACATGTGGACGCCGGTCATCAACAACGTGATCGTCATCTTCATCAGCGTCCTGTTCATCGTCATGTTCGGCACCAAGTACGCCAAGCATCCCGAGACGCTGCCTTCCTCAGCGATATTGCTGCTCGGCATCGGGACCACGGCCGGGATCTTGATCCAGTCGATCTGCCTGTTCCCGGTGCTGCGGCGGGCCGGGTTCAGCATGCGGCTGCGGGGGGACCTGCGGCGTGGTGAGATCAGCGAGATCGGCCGGATGGCCGGCTGGATGCTGGGCTACGTGTTCTCGCAGTGGCTGGGGAACCTGGTCGTGCAGCGGGTCGCCAACATCGCCGGGCACGACGCGACCGGCGCGGGGTACTCCGCCTACTCCTACGCGTGGTCGCTGTTCCAGCTGCCGTACGCGGTCGTCGGGATCTCGGTCATCTCCGCGCTGCTGCCGCGGATGAGCGGGCACGCCACCGACCGGCGGTACTCCAAGGTCCGGGAGGACTTCTCGACCGGCGTGCGGCTGGCGTCCGTCATCGTCGTCCCCGCGGCGGTATTCCTGGCCGTCCTGGGGGCACCGCTGTGCCAGTTCCTGTTCTCCTTCGGGGCCAACACCCCCGCCAACGCCCGGTACGTCGGCGAGGTGTTCGGGGTCTTCTCCCTCGGCCTGGTGCCGTTCATGCTGACCCAGCTGCAGCTGCGCGTGTTCTACTCCTTCCAGGAGAACCGCACCCCGGCGGTCATCGGCGTCGTCATGCTCGCGGTCGGCATCGTCGGCGACGTGGTCGCGCTCAACGTGCTCCCGCACCGGCAGGTCGTCATCGGACTGGCTGCCGCCTACGGCCTCGTCACGCTGACCGGCGCGGTCATCGCGTGGCCGCTGCTGCTGCGGCGGGTGGGCAGCCTCGACGGCTGGAAGATCACCCGCAGCCTGATCCGCATGTTCATAGCCACGCTGCCCGGCCTGGTGTTCATCCTGGTGACGATGGCGTTGCTCAACTCGATGCTGCACGGCGGCGGGCCGGTCTACGGGCTCCTGGCCACGATCATCGGCGGAGGCGGCGCGCTGGTCCTGTACGCCCTGTGCGCCCGCCTGCTCGGCATCGAGGAGTTCCGCACCCTGACCAGGTCCCTCGCCGGTCGCCTGGGGAGGTAAAGCTTGATCACGGACGGGCGACAAAATGGTCACGAGCAGGCTGACGGCTGGTGACAGGCAGGTGACAGGATCGGCAACACCCAGGGCAGATGCAGAGGTTCATGTGGCACACTGCGTGTGCTGGCATGAGATATCGACGGTATTCGCGTATAACGGTAGGACGGTCTCTTCTCGAGTCCGCACCCCGGGGACCTCTTCCTCCGGGGCGCTGGACATTAGCATGAGAGGTACCGTGGCGGGATCCGCGTGGTGATCATGGACTTCCGGGGCTGGAAGGAGGCCGAGAGACGGCCCCGCTCTTGGCGCTGACGATGAGCACGTACACCTCAGAACCCGGGACCCGGCTCGCCGGGCGTTACCGGCTAGTAGACCAGATCGCCGCGGGCAGTGGCTGGACCATGTGGAAGGCCATGGACGAGACGCTCGCGCGTCCGGTGACCGTGCTCACGTTCGCGCCGGGGTTCCCGCGCGTTACTGAGGTGGTCACCGCGGCCCGGGCGGCCAGCAGGCTCAACGACCCGCGACTCGCTCAGGTGTTCGACGTAGAGGATGCCGACGGCGGCGCCTACGTGGTCATGGAGTGGGTGGCCGGCGACACGCTGACCGACATGCTGGCCAGCGGCCCGCTGGATGCCGGCCGGGCCTGCGCCCTGGTCATCGAGGCGGCCCGGGCACTGGCGGGCGCGCACGGAACGGGACTGGCCCACCTCCGGCTGCTGCCGCACTCCCTGCGCTGGACTCGCACCAGCGGCGTGAAGATAACCGGCCTGGGCATTGACGCCGCGCTGGCCGGCGCCGCGCTGACTAGCGCCGCCGCCGAGGACCCGGCCCGGGCCGACACCGAAGGGCTGGCCTCGCTGCTGTACGCGGCGCTCACCGGCTACTGGCCCGGGGACGAGCAGACCAACCTCCCGCCCGCCCCCATCTCGGACGGGGCGCCCTGCACGCCCCGGCAGGTATCCGCGGAGATCCCGCACGACATCGACGCCGTGGTCTGCCGCGCGCTGCTGCACCGGCCGACCCGCAACGATCCGCCCATCTTGACCCCGGCCACCTTCGCGGACGCCCTGACGGGCGTGGCGCCACCGATCCCGCTGCCCGAGCCGGCGCCCAACCCGTGGGCCGGGACCGCCCCCCGGTACCCCGGCAACCCCACCGACCCCGCGAACTGGGCGCTGCCCGATGCCCGCCGCGCCGGCCAGGTGCCGCCCTACCGGCGGCAGCCGGCCACCGGGCGCAGCGCGGCCGCGCGCGGCATCATCAGCGTGGTCATCGTCCTCGTGCTGGCGGCCATCGCGGCGACCGCGTGGGTGATCAGCAGCAGCATGCACAAGGGGACGGCGTCCTCCAGCAGCTCGCAGCCGCCGAGCGCCAGCGCGTCGGCGCCCCCCTCCAGCGTCGACACCGTACTCACCCCGGCGGGCGTCAGCACCTTCAACGCCTACAAGCCCGACAACAACGAGGATTCGGAGAAGGCGCCGCTCGCCATCGACGGCAAGCCGGATACCGCGTGGTCGACCCAGTGGTACGGCAGCGCCAACCTCGGCGGCCTGAAGCCGGGAACCGGGCTGCTCCTGGACATGGGCAAGCAGGTCAAGCTGAGCCAGGTCGAGGTCTTGTTCGGCGCGGGCAGCACCAGCGCCGACATCTACCTGGGCAACTCGAACACGGTATCGGTGGCCTCGTTCGGCACGTTCACGAAGGTCGGGTCGGCCACCAGCGTCTCGGGTGACTACAAGTACCCGGTCAGTAGCTCGGCCACCGGGCGCTACGTGCTCATCTGGCTGACCGGCCTCCCGCCCGCGCTGCCCAATTCCGGGGCGCCCGCCGGCAAGTTCATCGGCTTGATCTACGAGGTAACCGTGCGCGGCACTCCTGCCTCCACCGCCGGGTAGTCGGGAATGATCACGCCGATGGCGGGGCGGCGGAAGGTGGAAGAGGCCGGCGGTGCGGGCATCGGCGTTGATGAGCATGGCCCGCTAGACGCGGCCGTGATGGTCAGCGTGCCGATCGCTGACCTGCTCAGCGTGATCCACCTGTCCGACACCGACCTGCTACGGCTGCACGTGGCCGGTGATCCGGACGCGTTCGGAATGCTCTTCCTGCGGCACAAGGACCGGTTGTGGGCGGTCGCGCTGCGCACCGCCGCCGACCCGGAGGACGCGGCCGACGCGCTCCAGGAGGCGATGGTGTCTGCCTTCCGCCGGGCCAGCGACTTCCGCGGCGACTCAGCGGTTACCACCTGGCTGCACCGGATAGTGGTCAACGCGGCGGTCGACCGGATTCGCCGCCGGCCCGCGCAGGCCCTGAGCTGGTCCGGTGAGCCCGCCGACCTCGACGCGCTCGCCGTCAACGCCACGACCGACACGCGTCCGCGGCCTTCGGCGGTCGCGGTGTCGATCGACCCGATGGACACCACCGAGGTCCGGCTCGACGTGGACGCCGCGCTGCGGCGCCTGCCCGAGCAGCAGCGGATCGCGCTCGTGCTCGTGGACATGCTGGGCTACCCGGTCGCGGACGCGGCGGAGATGCTCGGCGTTTCCACCGGGACGATCAAGAGCCGGTGCGCACGGGGCCGTGTCCGATTGCTCCCATTTCTTTCGCATCTGCGTACTAACTTTGAGGACGGTGGGAACCAGCGGCGGGTTACTGACGTCTCATTAGGGCAGGAAGGAGACGCATGAGCCGGCGGCTAGGTCATCCCGATCCCGAGGCTCTCGCCTGCTTTCGCGCCGGGATGCTTTGCGAGCGCCGCAGCCGGAGGATGTCCGCGCACGTGGCCCGCTGCCCGCGCTGCGCCGTGACGTGCGCGCGGCTGGATGCCGTGGTAGCCGCGCTGGCGACCGCCTCGGCCCCCGTGCTGCCGACGGCGGCCGAGCGCCAGGTGTTCTCGGCCATTGACGCCGAATCAGGGGCACGGGCGTCCGGGATCCCAGCGTCACCGAGGCCGGGAGCACTGGCGCCGACGGCGCGGCTGGCCGGGAGCCGGGTCGACGCCACCGCGTCCGGCCGGCCGGCGACGCCGATCGTCGGGCGCTTCTTGGCCACGGACAGCCACGCGCGACGATGGGCACGGTCGTGGGGGGCGCGAGCCGGCGTCACCGCCAGCCTGCTCGCGGCGTTCGCCGGCCTGGGCTATCTCGTCCGCGGGACCAGCCCTGGCTCACTGGCGCAGACAGTCTCATCGTCGTCACCCAGGACGGCACCCGGCGCGCTACCTGGCGGCCCCCCTCCGGAGAGGGCCGCGCGCACCACCGCCTTCCTGGTCACGGATACCGGGACGAAGTACCGAAGGTCGACGCTGCGCGCCCAGGTCCGGGACCGGATGGCCGGCCAGGTGCCACCGCGAGCCGTTGAGCCAGTTCAGCCCGTGCTCACCCCGGACCCGCCTGCGGCAGGCGGCACGCCTCCCCCGCAGGGGAGCGTCGGCGGGGGCAATCCCCGGCTCGCCGGTCCGCTGGCGTCGATCGAGGTCGCCCCGCCGAAGTCGCTCATCGGCTGCGTGCTGCACCTCACCGGGAACGTGCCGCCAGAGTTCGTGGACCGGGGCACCTACCAGGCCCGGCCCGCCTATGTGTTCGCCGACGCGGCGGAGGCATGGGTGGTCGGAATTGACTGCACGGCCGCGCGTCCGGCACTTATCGCCGCGGTGCGGCTCGGCAACGCCCATTGATGACCACGCGGGAATCTAACCGCCCTAGTATCGGTTTAGCCGGTTGCAACTCTTGGAAGGGGCGGCGTACAAGTGACCGACGTACGAGACGTCATCATCATTGGCTCGGGACCGGCCGGGTACACGGCTGCGATTTACGCGGCCAGGGCGAAGCTGAGCCCGCTGGTGTTCGAGGGCTCGGTGACCGCGGGCGGTGCGCTGATGAACACCACCGACGTGGAGAACTTCCCCGGGTTTCCCGATGGCATCCTCGGTCCGGACCTGATGGACGGCCTGCGCAAGCAGGCCGAGCGGTTCGGCGCCGAGCTGGTGACCGATGACGTGGTGGAGGTCGACCTGGCCGCGACGCCGAAGGTGGTGAAGACCCACACGGACGTGTTCTACGCGAAGGCGGTGATCATCGCCACCGGGTCCAAGTACCGCGAGCTCGGGGTGCCGGGTGAGAAGGAACTGTCCGGCCACGGGGTTTCCTGGTGTGCCACGTGTGACGGGTTCTTCTTCCGGGAGAAGGACATCGCGGTGGTCGGCGGCGGCGACTCCGCCCTCGAAGAGGCGACGTTCCTGACCCGGTTCGGCAGGTCCGTGACCGTTATTCACCGTCGCAACGAGCTGCGCGCGTCCAAGATCATGCAGGAGCGGGCGAAGGCCAACCCAAAGATCAAGTTCCTGTGGGACAGCGAGGTCGTCGAGGCCGTAGGCGACCAGAAGCTGACGGACCTGCGCATCAAGAACGTCAAGACCGGCGAGGAGCAGCTCCTGCCGGTGGGCGGCCTGTTCGTCGCGATCGGCCACGACCCGCGCAGTGAGCT
>JAICUO010000289.1 GCA_025935815.1 Streptosporangiaceae bacterium | reverse complement strand
GACCGTCCGCGGGCGCTCGATTACCGTGCTGCGGGCCGCTCGTCCCGAAGGGTGACCGCCGCCAGGACGGCGGCCAGCAGGACCAGGCCCGCGGACAGGTACAGCGCCGCGTGCAGCCCGGTGGTGAACGCCCCGTACGCCGCCGCCTCCGCATGCGCGATGAGCGGGCCATACTGCGCGTACTGGCCAGCCAGGCTGGTCTGCCCGGTCTCCAAGGCGGTGACGATGAACGACTTGAGTATCAGCGGAACGTTGTTCTTCTGCAGCTCGACGGTGAGGTTCGCGTTGAGCTGGGAGAAGACCAGCGCGCCGAGCACCGAGGTGCCGAGCACCGCGCCGATCTCCCGGCTGGTGTTGGCCGCCGAGGCCGCCATCCCCGACCGCTCGGCCGGGACGGCGTTCAGCACCGCCGTGGTCACCGGCACCACCGTCAGGCCGATCCCGACCCCGGCCAGCGCCAGGGAGATGCTGAGCGGGACATAGTCCGGGTGCGCGCCGATGAACGCGTTCGCCAGCAGCAGCCCGCCCCCGAAGATGACGCACCCGGCGGTGATGGGCCACCGGGGGCCGACGCCGGCGGTCCACCGGCCGGCCAGCACCGAGGCGACGATCATCAGCACTGTCATCGGCAAGAAGACCAGCGCGATCCGGTAGCCGGACGCGCTGACCACCTCCACCAGGTACAGGGCGGTGAAGAAGAAGATCGCGAAGGTCGCGAAGTAGCTGACCAGCGCCACCACGTTGGGCGTGGTGAACTGGGGGATCCGGAAGAACTTCAAGTCGAGCAGCGGGTAGGCGGCGCGCCGTTCCCACACCACGAAGGCGATGGCCAGCACGACGGCGGCGCACAGGAAGGCGATTACCCGGGGCTCGCCGAAGCCGTTGGTCTCCGCGTCGATGACCGCGGCGATGAGCGCGGCGAGCGCCCCCGCGCCCAGCAGGGTGCCCGCGATGTCGACGCGCGCGGCCCGGGGATCGGAGCTCTCCGGCACCACGACCGCGGCGACAAGTAGCGCGGCCAGGCCGAACGCGAGGTTGAACCAGAAGATGCCGCGCCAGTTCCAGACGCCGACGAGAAGTCCGCCGACGACGGGGCCGAGCGCCAGCGCCAGCCCGGACACGCCGGCCCAGATGCCGACCGCGCGGGACCGCGCCCGGTCGTCGGTGTAGATCTGCCGCAGCACCGACAGCGTGCCCGGCTCGCTGGCCGCCGCGCCCAGGCCCATGATGGCCCGGCCGGCGATGAGGACCTGCGCGTTCGTCGCGAGCGCGCACAGCACCGAGCCGGCGCAGAAGACGGCGACCCCGACGAGCATGACCTTCTTGCGGCCGAGCTCGTCACCGATCATTCCGCAGGCCAGCATGATCGCGGCGAACGTAAGCGCGTAGGCGCCGATCACCCACTGCAGGTCGGCCACGCTGGCGTGCAGGTCGGTCTGCATGCTGCCGAGGCCGACGCTGACGATCGTGTTGTCCAGGAAGGTCAGGAACAAGATCGTGCATAGCGCCACGAGGGCGACCCGGCTGACCGGGACGCCCTCGCCGCTCGAACCGCCGGGTCTGCGGCGGCTCAGGAAACTGTCTTGCATGCCGCTGGCACCGTGATGTTCATGAGCGGCGCGGCCGCGGTCAGCAGGCCGCAGAAGCTAGAGTCGCCGACCTTCCAGGTGCCGTCCTGGTACACGGACTTGCCCGACTGCTTGCTGGCCATCGTCTGGCCCGCCGCGTCGATGTCGTAGGTGACGGTCGCGCTGGTGGCCGTGATCCCGGAGACGTCCGTTACCTTCGACGAGACGCCCTGCGCGAGCGGGCTGCCGGCGAAGTCGTGGATCGCGCTGGCGAACTTGTCGCCGTTTTGCAACAGCTTGACCCGCTCGCTTTCCGGGGTCGAGGCGGCGAAGAACTTCTCCCAGTTGGCCTTGATCAGCGCCGCCGCCCCGGTCGAGGTGCCCGTCCCGGATCCGCCGCTGGCCGACGCGCTCGCGCCCCCGGCCGGCGCCGACGGGGCGGTCGTGTTGGTGACCGGGATCTGCGTCCCCGCCGAGGTGGAACTGCTAGAGCTGCTGGAGCAGGCCGCGGCCGCCAGCACTGCCACGATAGCCCCGGCTATCGCCAGGCTCCTTGCCGGTTGGAACCGCATTTGCCGCGCCTCCTGAAGGTTCTGGGACGGATCTGTCCGTTGCCCTGCTTACAGGCATTGTGTTCCCCCGCGGGCACTTCTTACTAAACGACGGCCCGCGATCGCCGACGCTCACGTCAGGTGCCGATTTTTCTCGCGACCACTGTTATACATGAGACACGAGTGACTGACGCGGGTGGCGGGCGGCGGCTAGCGGTTCTTCGAGCGGTAGAGGTGGATCGCCAGCGGGGCGAACACCACGATCAGCCCGACCGACCAGCAGATGACCGCGGCCACGGCATGCTGGGCGGGCCAGGCATCGACGCTCGCGGCCGGGTTCGGGTTGCCGAACAGGCCGCGGCAGGCGGCCGCCAGGGACGACAGCGGATTCCACTCCGCGATCGGCTGCAGCCAGCCCGGCATGCTCTGGGTCGGCACGAACGCGCTGGAGATGAACGTCAGCGGCAAGAAGATGACGAACCCGGTCTGCTGCGCCGCCTCGGGGCTGCGCAGCACCATGCCGAGGCAGATGCCGGCCCAGGTGAACGCGTAGCCGAACAGCAGGGCGAGCGCCAGCGCCTCGATGGCCTGCAGCGCCGTCCCGTGGATCCGCCAGCCGATGGCCAGCCCGACGGCGGCAGTGACGCTCGCCCCGATGATCTGGGTCAGCATGTCCGCCAGGGACCGCGCCATGAGCACGGCCGCGCGCGACATCGGCAGCGACCGGAACCGGTCGATCAGCCCGGTGGACATGTCGGAGACGACCGCCACCGCGGTGCCGGGCGCGGTCTGGGCCAGGCCCATGCCGATCATGCCGCCGATCAGGTACTCGTGGTAGTTGCCCTTCCCACCGATCCCGATCGCGCCGCCGAACACGTACGCGAACATCAGCACGAACATGACGGGCTGGATGGTCACCTCCGACAGCGTCTCCGGCTCGCGCCGGATGCGCGCCAGGCTTCGCTTGGTGAGCACCCAGACGTCGCTGAGGAGCTGTCCCAGCCGGGTGCTGGTGACGAGCTCCCCCTCCGCCAGGGGCGGGGCTATCGCGGTCATTTCGCTTCCTCCTCGGCTTCTTCCGCCTTGTGGCCCGTCAGCGTCAGGAACACGTCGTCCAGCGACGCGGTGCGGACGGCGATGTCGTTCACCGAGACGCCCACCGCGTCCAGCGCTCGCAGCACCTGCGTGGCCAGCCCGTCCGCGGCGGCCACGGGCACCTCCAGCGAGCTTTGCGCGCCGGCCGGGCTGATCTCGGTGGTGGCGAACGGGGCGAGCGCCTTCGCCGCGACCGGGGCATCCTCCGGATCGGCGAGCTCGAGCACCACGCGCTGGCCGCCCACCGAGGCCTTCAGCTCGGCCGGGGCACCCTCGGCGATGACCTTGCCGCCGTCGATCACCGCGATGCGCCCGGCGAGCTGGTCGGCCTCGTCCAGGTACTGGGTGGTCAGCAGCAGCGTCGTCCCGTCGGCGACCAGCTGGCGGACGATGTCCCACATCAGCGCGCGGGCGCTGGGGTCCAGCCCGGTGGTCGGCTCGTCGAGGAACAAGACGCTGGGGTGCGCGATCAAGCTGGCGGCCAGGTCGAGCCGCCGGCGCATGCCACCGGAGTAGGTCTTGACCGCCCGCCCGGCCGCGTCGGTGAGGCCGAACCGCTCCAGCAGCTCATCGGCCCGGCGCGCGGCCGCCCGGGTCGTCAGCCGGCTGAGCTGGCCGATCATCAGGAGGTTGGACCGCCCCGTCAGGTACTCGTCGAGCGCCGCGTACTGGCCGGTCAGCCCGATGACCCGGCGGGCCGCGGCGGCCTGGGTGACCACGTCGTGGCCCATGACGCGGGCGTGGCCGCCATCTGGCCGCAGCAACGTGGCCAGGACGCGAACCGCGGTGGTCTTGCCAGCGCCGTTCGGCCCCAGCAGGCCGTAGACGGTGCCCGGGGCCACGGCAAGGTCAAGGCCGTTGAGTGCCCGGGTCTTGCCGAAGTTCTTGATCAGTCCCTCCGCCTGTATGGCGGGCGTGTCGCTCATCGCGCGTCCTTCCGCTATCCCCGTCGGCGTTGATCCCCCGGCCAGGATCCCCGCCAGTCCCGGGCGGCTGTCGTACGCTGTACTATTGCCGTACGCCGTACGATAGCAGTACGGTGTACGAGAAGGCAAAGGATTATCGCCTCAAGATGAGACGGCCGGCGGCGGGCGCGATAAGCGGGTACGCGAAAAGAGCGCGAGGAGGTGCTTTTCGTGGAGGACCAGGAGCGGCGCGAGCAGGCGCTGGAGGCCCGCGCGCTATCCCGCGAGGCCCGGGCGCAGGCCCGGGAGATGCGAACGCGCGCCCGGGAGCAGCGCGAGCTGGCCCGGGAGCGGCGGATCGCCGAGCACGTCAGCCGGGATAAGGAGCGCCGCCTCACCCAGCCGCCGCTGCGGGCGCGCGGGCTGACCCGTGCGGACATCGTGGACGCGGCGATCGCCGTCGCCGACGCCGAGGGCACCGAGGCCGTCACCATGCGGCGGATCGCCCGCGAGCTCGGCGTCGGCGCGATGTCGCTGTACTGGCACGTCGCGTCCAAGGACGAGCTCCAGATGCTCATGCTCGACGCGGTGCAGCCGGCCGCGCCGGAGCTGTCCGGAGACTGGCGGGCCGACCTGGCGGCCTTCGCGCGCATCGCCCGCCAGGGGATGCTGCGCCACCCGTGGGCCATCGACTACCTCATCAGCGGCCCGCCCGTGGGACCGAATGACACGCGCAACACCGACCAGCTCCTGGCCGCGCTGGAGGGACTCAGCCTGGATATCAAGACGGCCGCCTGGGTCGGGATGACCATCGCCACTTACGTGGCGGGCGCGGTGCTACGCGAGATCCAGGAGATCCGCTGGCACAAGGACGCGGAGCTGACCCTCGCCGCCATGCCCCCGGAGGAGGTCGAAAAGCTGCGCCGGCAGTGGGAAGAGAACCTCAACGACCCGGCGAAGTACCCGCACATGGCCAGGCTGGTGACCGAGCGGGTCGACCCCGATTCACCGGAGACCCGCGACGAGCGCTTCGAGTTCGGCCTGGACGTCCTGCTGGACGGCATCGCCGCCCGCTTCGCCCGGTAACCAGCGGAGGTGGACGAGGATGCGGCCCCAGTTCTTGGAGTCGTTCTCGATCCGGTAGTGCCTAGCGGGCGGGCGGTTCTTCTCCAGGAACCGGGCCACGTGCTTCTTGAGCTGGCCGGTGCCCTTGCCGGGGATGATCTCGATCAACGGCGCCTTCTTGGCGATCGCCTCGTCAAAGACCCGCTTCAGCGCCTTGTCGATCTCGTCGCCGCGGTTGTAGATGTCGTGCAGGTCCAGCTTCAGCTTCACTACCCCACCCTACGCTCCGCTGTCCCTTCGCCCGGCGCCCCCAGGCCTAGCTCGCGGCCCCGCCAGGCTCACCGCCCGGGGCACCCGAGGGCCACAGCACGGCGATGATCTTGGCGGCCATCTCCTGGGCGTCGCCGTCGCCGGCGATCCCGCGGACGCGCGGCTCCTCGGCCGCCGATGGCTGCTCCAGCGCCGCCAGCTGGCTCTCCAGCAGCTGGCGGGGGAAGAAATGCTCCTCCCGGGCCGCTACGCGTCGCCGTAGGACATCCGGGTCGACATCAAGGAGCACCATGGTGGCGGTCGGCCGTCCGTCAAGCAGCACGGCCCGGTAGGAGCGCTTGAGCGCCGAGCAGGTGATAACGCCGGACTGCCCGGCCGTGAGGCGCTCGTCCATCCACGCCGTGATGGCCCGCAGCCACGGCCGCCGGTCCTCGTCGGTCAGCGGCTCACCGCGCCGCATCCTCTCGACGTTGGCCCTCGGGTGGAACGTGTCAGCGTCGGCGAACACCCAGCCCAGCCGCCCGGCGAGCAGCGTCCCCACCGTCGTCTTCCCGCTCCCCGCGACCCCCGCCACAATGACGATCACGCCGCGCAGTCTACGGGGGGCATCGTCACGACGGCGGGCAGGGACCCCAGGCAGCACAGTAACGAAGCGGTGCCCGGCGGAGTTGGAGTAGGTAAGGCTCGCGGACGTAACGTTGGGAGCGTCATTGAGTGTGCCCGCGAGCCTCACCAGTGAAGAACGTACGCTACGGCCATCCGGTTCAACCGGGTTTTAACGGATAAATGCGCCCAGGGCGACGGCCGCGAACAGCAGCGTGAGGTAGAGCACCGACAGGTGGAACAGCCGCATGGTGACCAGCTGCTCGCCATCGACGCGGCGCGCCCGCAAGTACAGGCGGTGCACCTCGTAGAGGAAACCCGCGCCCAGGACCAGCGCGGCCGCGCCGTACACGGGGCCGAGGGCCGGCCACACGGCCAGCGACGCGGCGACCATCAGCCAGCTGTGCAGGATCGATTCCGCGAGCACCCGCCGGATCGACGCCACCACCGGGAGCATCGGGATGCCCGCGCTGCGGTAGTCGTCGCGGTACTTGATGGCCAGCGCCCAAAAGTGCGGTGGCTGCCAGAAGAAGACCACCGCGAACAGCCCGGCGGCCGCCCACGACAGCGTCCCGGTGGCGGCGGCCCACGCGATCAGCACCGGCGCCGCGCCGCAGATGCCGCCCCAGAGGGTGGACTGCGCGGTGTGCCGCTTCAGCAGCAGCGTGTACACGAAGACGTAGTAGAGGATCGCGCCCAGGGTCAGGGCCGCCGCCAGCAGGTTCGTCGTCGCCGCGAACAGCGCGACGGAGATTACCCCGATCGCGATGCCGAAGACGAGCGCCGACCGCGGCGCGACCGTGTGCCGGACGAGCGGCCGGCTGCTGGTGCGCCGCATGATCTCGTCGATGTCGCGTTCGATGTAGCAGGTCAGCGCGTTAGCGCTGCCCGCCGCCAGCGCGCCGCCGACGACCACCACGAGCGTGACCTCAAGCGACGGCAGCCCCCGGTAGGCCAGGAACAGCGTCGGGACCGCCGTGATCAGCAGCAGCTCGACGATGCGCGGCTTGGTTAGCGCAACGTACGCGCGAACGGCGGCGCCCACCCGGGCCCGCGTCCGTGGACTCGACCGCGCGGGGCTAACCGGACGCTCGACATTGACCGCGCTCACCTGGGATGAAACCACCTTCCGGCCCGTTAGAAGGCCGGGCACCCCATCGAGACTACACGCCGTCGTAGGTGCCGCTCCGCCGGGGTCCGCGCCCGGGGCTCCCACCCAGGTCCCCCGCCGGTTTGCGCCGCCCCGGGAGTGTTTACCCCCCGGAAAGTTAGAGCCCGCGCTCACGGGAAATGTGAGAGACAAACGCGAAGACGGGGGGTCAGTTGCCTGCACGTGCGCCATCGCCCAGGGCGGCGAGTACCGGTGCCTTCCAGGTGCCGGTCTCGACGTACCGGCTGCAGCTCACCCCGGACTTCGGGTTCTCAGCGGTCGCCGGGATCGCCGGCTACCTGGCCGACCTGGGCGTAACCCACGCCTACCTGTCGCCAATCTTGCAGGCCACGCCGGGATCCACTCACGGCTACGACGTGACCGACCACTCGCGGATCGCGGCTGAGCTCGGCGGCGAGGACGGGTTTCGCGCCATGGCGGGCGTCTTGCGTGAGCACGGGATCGGCATTGTCGTCGACATCGTGCCTAACCACATGGCCATCCCGGCCCCGGAGAACCTCAACCGCCCGCTGTGGTCGGTGCTGTGCGCGGGCCGCGAGTCGCCGTTCGCGCACTGGTTCGACATTGACTGGACGGTGCACCAGGGCCGGATGCTGCTGCCGATCCTGGCCGGGCCGCCCGACCTGTTCCATGACGACCTTGTCGTGGATCCCGACGGGCCCGAGGGCGCGCCGGTGCTGCGTTACTTCGATCACGTGCTGCCGCTGTGGCCCGGCACCGCCCGGCTGCCGCTGGCCGGGCTGCTGGAGTCGCAGCACTACAAGCTGGCCGACTGGCGCACCGCCGCGACCGAGCTGAACTGGCGGCGCTTCTTCGATATCAGCTCGCTGATCGGGGTCCGGGTCGAGGACCCGCAGGTGTTCGACGCGACCCACGAGATGGTGCTGCGCCTTGTCAGCGAAGGGCTGATCGACGGCCTGCGGGTGGACCATCCAGACGGGCTGGCCGACCCGCGCGGCTACTTTCGCCGCCTTGCCCAGGCCACCGGGGGGACGTGGGTGGTGGCCGAGAAGATCCTCACCTTCGACGAGCACCTGCCCGGCGACTGGCCGGTGGCCGGGACCACCGGCTATGACGCGCTACGGATGGCCACCGGGCTGTTCATCGACCGGGCGGGGACGGACGCGCTCACCGTGGAATATGCCCGGTTCGCCAGCCAGGCGGGCGCCCCCCGGGTGCCGGCACGGTTCTCCGATGTCGCCGCAACGGCCAAGCGAGAGGTGACCGCCGCCACCTTCGGCTCCGAGGTGAGCAGGCTGGCCCGGCTGCTGGGCGGCGACGGCCCGCGGGACCGGCACCCCCCGATCGCGGACTCGACCACCGGCGACCGGCGCCTGGTGCTCACCGAGCTGCTCGCCGGGTTCGAGGTGTACCGGGCGTACGTGCACCCGGGCGAGGAACTGCCCGCCGCCTCCGCTGCTGAGATGCGGACGGCGCTGACCGCCGCCCAGGCAAGGCTGCCCGGCCGGCTGCACCCCCTCGCGGAGGCCATCGTCGCGGAGGCGCTGCACGGGGACGCGGAGTTCATCACCCGGTTCCAGCAGACCACCGGCCCGGTGCTCGCCAAGGGCATCGAGGACACCGCGTTCTACCGGTGGCCCCGGCTGGTCTCGCGAAACGAGGTCGGCGGGGACCCGGACCGGCCCAGCCTCACCCTCGCTGACTTCCACGCCGAGGCCACCCGGCTGCGAGCCGACTGGCCGAACGCGATGACGACGCTGTCCACGCACGACACCAAGCGCCAGGAAGACGTCCGCGCCCGGCTGTCGGTGCTGGCCGAGATCCCTGGCGAGTGGGGAGAGCGAGTCCAGTCCTGGCACGCGCGGGCGCTCCCGCCCCGCGCCCACGGGGGCGTCGCCGGCCCGGCCGTGGACCCCGACACCGAGTACTTCCTCTGGCAGACCTTCGTCGGCTCGTGGCCGCTGACCGGCTACCGGCTGACCGGCTACCTGACGAAGGCGATCCGCGAGGCCAAGCGGCAGACCTCGTGGACCGACCCCGACCCTGAGTACGAGGCGGCGGTGCTCGGGCTCGCGGCGCGGATCCTCGCCGACACCGACCTGGTGACCGATATCCGGCTGTTCGTCGACGAGATATCCCCCGACGCGATGGTCAACTCGCTGGGCGCCAAGCTGGTCCAGCTCACCATGCCCGGCGTCGCCGACGTCTACCAGGGCTGCGAGCTGGGCGGGCTGTCGCTGGTGGACCCCGACAACCGGCGCCCGGTGGACTACGCGCGGCGGCGGCACCTGCTCGCCTCCCGCGACTCCGGCGACCTGGACCTCAATCTGCGCGACGGACGCAAGCTCCTCGTCACCTCCGGCGGGCTGCGGCTGCGTCGCGACCATAGCGACTGGTTCATCGGGGACGCGGCCGGATACCACCCGCTGGCCGCCGACGGGCCCGCGGCCGGCCATGTCATCGGCTTCGCGCGCGGCGACCTCGAGCG
>JAICUO010000596.1 GCA_025935815.1 Streptosporangiaceae bacterium | reverse complement strand
TACTCCCGCGACCACGGCATGGTCAACCAGTGGGCCTTCCTCACCGGCTCCCGCGCTCAGCTCAAGAAGGTGTGGTCGGACTACCACATCGCCGTCCAGGTCCAAAATGGCGAGATCGACCACACCCCGGCGCTGTTCCTCATCGACCAGCAGGGCGGGCTGCGGAAGGTCTACCTGACCCAGATGGCCTACGCCGGCGTCGGCCAGTCCGCGCAGGTGCTGGCGCAAGATATCTCCGCCATCCTCCCCGGCCACCCGAAGCTGGCCAGCCAGCAGTCGCTGGCCACCATCCCCGGGCAGGGCCCGACCGCGCGGGTCTCGCTGCCGGCCGCGCCCGCGTCGCTCGCTCCCGGGGGCACCACTGTCGCGCTCGGGCCGGGCAAGCCGCGCCTGGTGGTGTTCTTCGCGACCTGGCTCGCCGAGGTCTCCGACCTGAAGTCCCAGCTGATCAGCCTGAACGCGTACCAGGCGGCGGCCGCCGGGGGGCGCCTGCCCGGGCTTGCCGTGGTGAACGAGACCGTGACCGAGGCCTCGCCCGCCGCCGTCTCCACGTTCTTGTCCGGGCTCGACCTGAACTACCGGATCGGGCTGGATGAGAGCGGGCGGCTCGCTGACGGGTACGGCGTGCAGGACCAGCCGTGGCTGACCCTGGTGAATGCCGCGGGCAAGATCACCTGGTCCCACGACGGCTGGCTGCCAGTGGCCCAGATCGAGGCGGCGGTCGCCGCCCACTCGGGGTAACCGCCACCTGCCCGGGCCATCTTCCGCTGGTGACGACCGTTACCACCGTAACGGGCACAATGGAGCTGTCCTGGCACGTATGAACTAGCCGAGGGGGACCTGCGCGATGGCTGCACCGTGGCGCTGGGCGTGGCCGCGCGGAACCGGGCTGGATGAGGGAACCGAGCCTGATCCCCGGTTCACGTTCGCGAACGAGCGGACCTTCCTCGCCTGGAGTCGCACCGCGCTCGCCCTCGTCGTCGCCGGCCTGGGCATCGTGCAGTTGCTGCCGCCCTTCCCGGGCGTTCCCTTCGGCCGCCACCTGCTCGGCGTCCCGCTGATCGTCTTGGGCGCGGTGCTCGCCGTCGTCGCCTATGGCGAGTGGGTGCGCAACCAGCGGGCGCTGCGGCACCGGCAGCCGCTGCCCCGCACCATCCTGCCGTGGCTGCTGGCGGCGAACATCACCGTCATGGCGGTGATCTCCGCCATCGTCTTGATCTTGTCCGCGGCCCGGTGACGTGGCCCGTGACGGCGACCCCGACGCCCGGCGAGCCCGAGCCCCCGCTGCCGGATGACCCCGAGGAAAGCGACCCCGGCCTGGCGCGGGAGCGCACCTCGCTGGCGTGGACCCGCACCGCGATCTCGTTCGCCGCCCTCGGCGGGGTGGTGCTCAAGGTCAGCGTCGCCTCCGGGCTGATCATCTTGGCGATGGCCGCCATCGTCTGGCGGCTTGGCTGGACGCAGCGCCCCGGCGCGCAGCGCCTGGGGCTGATCACCGTCTCGGTCGTCGCCGTCGCCCTGCTCTCGCTGGTCATCGCGCTGACCGGCCCCGACGCCGCCCTGCGGCTTCCACACGCTGGCCCGTTAGAGTATGCGTTGATGGTGACAACGAGCAGCCAGCCCTAGGACAGGCCCCACTCCCTGGCCAGCAGCCCGAACGACCGGACCCGGTCCGCGTGCGAGTGCGTGATCGTCGTGACCAGCAGTTCATCGGCGCCGCTGGCGTCCTGCAAGATGCGCAGGGACTTGGCCACCGTGGCCGGCGACCCAACGAACTGCGTGGCGACCCGGTCCTCGACCAAAGCCGCGTCCCGTTCGGTCCACTGGTGAGCGGCTGCCGTGGCCGGCGACGGGTATTGCGCCGCGCCCGCGGGCGAGCGCACCGAGCGCACCCACAGCCCGTACCCGGCCGCCAGTTCCCGCGCGGCGGCGTCGGTCGGGGCCACTACGACGTCGGCCGACACCATCACGTGCGGCGCGGACAGCGCCGGCGACGGCCGGAACGCGGACCGGTAGGACTGCGCGGCCTCCAGCACCGTCGACGGGCTGACGTGATAGTTCGCCGCGAACGGCAGCCCGAGCGCTCCGGCCACCCGGGCGCTTTGGCCGCCGCTGGAGCCCAGGATCCACACCTCGGCGTCCGCGCCCGCGCCCGGCACCGCGGTCATCGAGATGCCATCGGCCGAGCGCCACGTCCCCGCCAGGAACGCCAGGATGTCGTTCACCTGCTCCCCGAAGTCCGGCGTGACCGCGCCCGGCTGCTGCAGCAGCGCGGCGTTCAGCGCAAACCGGGGTGACTTCAGCAGCTCGCCCTGCGAGTAGTGCGGCGGGATCAGCAGCCCGTTCACCATCCGGGCCTCACCCGCCACGCCGCCGGCCGCGCCGCGCGGTCCCCCGGAGGACTGCGAGCCCCCCGCCTGCTGGCGCCGCTCCTCCAGCCGCCGCTGCCCCGAGCGCCCCAGCCCCAGGTCGATCCGCCCCGGGTACAGCCCGGACAGCGTGCCGAACGCCTCCACCACCGCCAGCGGCGTCTGGTGCCCGAGTTGCACCGCCCCCGAGCCCACCCGGATCCGTGCGGTCGCCGCGGCGATGGCGGCGATGAGCACCGCGGGGGAGGCCGCCGCGACCCCCGGGGAGAAGTGGTGCTCGGCTATCCAGTACCTCAGGTAGCCGGCCTCCTCGGCGTGCCCGGCGAGGTCGAGTGAGTTGCGCAGCGCCTGCGCGTGGGTGGAGCCCTCCACCACCGGGGCGAGGTCCAGGATCGACAATGGGGCCGGCTGGTCAGGCACTGGCGGCCTCCTTTCGAGCGGCTTGCCACGCGGCGGCCGGCCGGGCCGGCGCCAGGCCCATGTTCTCGCGAAGCGTCGCCCCCGGCGAGTAGTCCGCCCGGAGCACGCCGCGTTCCTGCAGTCGCGGCACCACCTTCTCGACGAAGGAGTCCAGCCCCGACGGGATCAGGTGCGGCACGAGGATGAACCCGTCGCACACGTCGTCATGGACATACCGGATCATCTCCTCGGCGACCGCCGCGGGCGTCCCGATGAGGTTCTGCCGCCCGGTGACCTCGATGATCAGGTCGCGGATGGACAGCTTCTTGTCGTCCGCGATCGCCCGCCACTTGCGCGCGGTCGCGACCGGGTCGTCGTACATCCGCGCCCGCCCCGCGATGATCGACCGGGCCTGCGGCACCGGGTCGAAGTCCGGCAGCGGCCCTTCGGCGTCGAACGAGGACAGGTCGGCGTTCCACAGCTGTTCCAGCAGCAAGATCGCGGTCTGCGGGCTGACCTGCTGGCGCCGCACGTACCGCGCGTACTCGACGGCTTCTGCGGGCGTATCGCCGAGGATGAACGTCGATCCAGGCAACACCTTCAGGCTGTCCCGGGATCGCCCGTACCGGGCCAGCCGCGACTTGGCGTTCGCGTAGAACTCCCGCCCCGCCGCGTAGGACGAGTGCCGGGTGAAGATGCCGTCCGCCGACGAGGCCGCGAACTCCCGCCCGCCGTCGGAGTCGCCGGCCTGCAAGATCACCGGGTGGACCTGCGCGCTCCGCGGCACGTTGAAGTTTCCCGAGATATCGAAATTCGCGCCTTCATGGCCAAACGAGCCCGGCCCGTCGCCAGCATTCCCAGCCAGGAACCGCGCGGCGTTCTTGTCGGCGGCGATCGCCCCCGGCGGCCAGGACTCCCACAGCTCGCGGGCGACCTGGACGAACTCGGCGGCACGAGCGTAGCGGTCCTTCGGGTCCAGGTATCCGCCGCGCCGGAAGTTGCGCCCGGTGAACGCGTCGGGGGAGGTGACCACGTTCCAGCCCGCGCGCCCGCCGGACAGGTGATCCAGCGTCGCGTACTGCCGGGCGAGGTCGTAGGGCTCGTTATAGGTCGCCTGGTTCGTGCCGACCAGCCCCAGGTGGTCAGTGACGGCGGCCAGCGCTGACAAGATGGCCAGCGTGTGGGGCCGGCCGACCACGTCAAGGTCGTGGATCTGGCCGCGCTGCTCGCGCAGCGCGAGGCCTTCGGCCAGGAAGATGAAGTCGAACTTGCCGGCCTCGGCGGCCCGCGCCAGGTGGGCGAACGACGCGAAGTCGATCTGGCTGCCCGACCGCGGGTCGCTCCACACGGCGTGGTTGTTGACCCCGGGGAAGTGCGCCCCCAGGATGACCTGCTTGCTCACGTCGCTGCCCCTGCTTCCGCGTAACGATTGGCCGGCCAGGGAGCCAGGCCGAGCCGCTCGCGAAGGGTTCCCGCGGCGTAAGCGGCCCGGAACGCCCCGCGCGCTTGCAGCGCCGGGACCAGCTTCCGCGTGATCTGCTCCAGGTCATGGGGGAGCGCGCCGGGCCGCAGCCGGAATCCCGCCAGGCCCGTGCGCCGCCAGTCCAGCAGCAGGTCGGCCAGTTGCCCCGCCGTCCCGGTGAAGATGGCGGTGTCGCTGCGGTAGTCAGCCCCGTCGGCCCGGTCCAGCCGCTGCTTGCGCGCGATCGCAGCGCTGTCGCTGTCGTCCAGGAAGACGGTCAGGTCCGCGTACACCCGCAACCGCCCGAGCCCGCCAGTGTCTCCCGTCCCCGCTGGCGGCACCGTCCTTGCTGGCGGCACCGTCCTTGATGGAGACACTGCCCTCGCTGACGGCGCCATCTCGCGCCCCGCGCCCCCCGCCGCCGCCCGCACCTGCGCGATGACCTGCTCCGCGTGGTCGGCGCGGCCGGGGGTGATGAACGCGATGTCGGCCGAGCGGGCGGCGAGCTCGTAGGGAACCTGAGCGTGCGCCAGCACCACGACGGGCAGTTGGCCCTGCGGCGGCCGGGGCGTGATCGACGGGCC